>CANRQF010000041.1 GCA_947632715.1 uncultured Bacilli bacterium
AATGTACAACATTTTAAAAACGAGCAAACCTAGGTAATTAAAGGGATTGTTCGTTTTTACTGTCAAAGTCAAGTTATAACATAAAAATACAAAAATCAACATATTTTTAAACTTTTTTTATTAAAATGTGTCAAATTGTGTTATTATATATAATAGGAGAAGTACATATGAATAAGTTGCTGTTTCAAATAAAAGATAATAAATTATTTGTTCAAATAAAAAAAAGATTAAATACTGATCAAAAGAATATTATAAATACAAATGTTATAAGTCAAAATGAACTATTATTTAGTGATGAATATATTGCTGAAAATATTAAAATCATGCGTAGTTTTTTAAAAGAATTAGTAAATGATTACAATATTGATACATTAGTAATTAAAGAATCAAACATTGCTCCCCTAATCTTAGAGGTTATTACTGGAATTACTAAAATAAAAATATTACATTTATTAGAAGAAACTATTTTGAATTATAAGATTTGTGAAAAAATAATAAAAACTCACTCTATAGTTTATGTTTCTGTATACAATATTCCAACTTTTCTTTTAGAAATGTTAGATAGAGAAAATATTAAAGTATCTTCTAGAAATGAAATATTATTTTCTAGTAAATTTATGGCATATAATTCACTAGATAATTATTCATCAATTTATTATAAAAGTAAAATTATTTTAAATTTTCCCTTATTAAAAGATGATGAAGAAGATTTTGAAGCTTTTATTAAAAATAATCGATATTTAAAACATATTTATGTAAATAAAGTTAATAAAAATGATTTAGAAAATATTTTAGAATTACTTGAAAAAGAAAAAATAAAAAATATAAAAATTCATATTGAACAAAATATCAATGATTTTGAATTAATTGAATATTTAAAAAAGATGAATAAAAAAAATGCTAAAACAAATAAAATTCAATTTAAAATAGATTATACTAAAGAATATTTAGAAGATAATATTATGAATCAAGTACAACTAAATACAATTAAAGTTTGTATTATTATTTCTTTAATATTTGTAAGTTCTTTAGTAGCATATGTTTTTTATTCTAATTATGTTTCGATGCAAAAGGTTGATGAAATTAAAGATGATATTAGTAATGCCATAGCTAGTTATAGTGAAAATAAAAATACTACTACTGATATTACATCAAATGATAATCAAATAGACGGATCTAATGAACCAAATATTACTGATGATATGAAAGCTTTACTAGAGATGAATAAAGATACGGTTGGATGGCTTAAAGTTAATAATACAAATATAGATTATCCAGTAGTTCAAAGTTATGATAATGATTATTATTTGAAGAAAAATTTTAAAGGCGATGAAGATCGTAATGGTTGGGTATTTGTTGATTATCGAGCTGATATGAAAAATTTAAGTAGTAATACCATTATATTTGGTCATAATATGTATTATAGTGGTGTTATGTTTGGAACATTGTATAAAGCAGAACATTCTAGTTGGTATACTAAAGAAGAAAATCAAATTATTGAATTTGATACTTTATATAAAAAAATGAAATGGAAAATATTTTCTATTTATACTGTACCAAAAACATCAGATTATTTAATTGCAGAATTTAGTACAAAAGAAAAATATCAATCATTCTTAGATATGATTACAAAAAGAAGTAAATATAATTTTAAAACGGAGGTTACAACTGATGATAAAATACTTACTTTATCAACTTGTACTAAAAATGGTACATGGCGTTTAGTAATACATGCTGTATTAATTAATGAAGAGTAAAAAAATCATTCGTAAATATACGAATGGTTTTTTATTAAATTATTTTATTTTAGAAATTAGCTTCACATCTAAAATCATCTATAGCAAAAGTAAAGGTTACATTTTTATCTACTAAAGCATTTTGATCAACTGTATTTTTATTAACAAATCTAAGTTGAGCTGTTATATATTGTGGATTATTACTTGTAAGCCCTGTCATATGACCAGGAACGTTGAAACTAGTTAAATTAGTTGAATCATAAAAATCATAATCTTTACCATTAATTGATAAAACTATTTGACCAGATGATTTACTTGCCATAGTGTTAAAAGCATTATATAAAGTACCGGTCATTGAAACATTAATTGTGTAATCACAAGAAAAAGTACCATTCCCTACAACAGTAACAGTTCCAATTGTAGGTGATGACGCAGTAGTTGTAGGTGTTCCATCAGTAGTAGCATAATAAGTTTCATCTCTACCAAGTTTCATTAATAAAGGTCTTGTTAAATTAAGAGACAAATTAGAACCAGAAGCAATTGCGACACTTCCCATGGCTGGAAAAGTAGCAGTTCCGGTTACAGTTCTTGAACTATCAACGAATTGAACATTATAATATGCATATGTAGCACCAGCTACTAAAATTAATAAAGTTATAATAGCTATAATTGAAGGCATCAATATGTTTTTATTTATTTTCACTAATTACACTTCCTTTACTATTAACTTTATTATATAATAAAAGCAATTATAAAGTCAATTTTATTACTAAAAAATTTACGCTAATTTACTTTATATATTTTTCCATTTCTTCTAAGTTCAATTGTAATCTAATATTATTTTTATCCATTTGTAATGCTTTTTTAACACTATTACAAGCTTCTTCATATTTTTCTAATTTAAAAGCACATAAACTATATAAATCATATATAAAGCTATTCCAAGCAAATTCTTCATTTATATAAAAATTACTTTTTTCTTTGATTTTAAATGCTTCATTTAAAAGATCATATGCTTTTTTATAATTTCCTTCTTCATAATACATAAATGCTAGTTCAACATAACTTTCTCTTAAATATGGAGCTTCTAATATGGCTTTTTGATACCATTCTTTAGCTGTATCTTTCTCTTTTTTGGCATTATATGAACGAGCAATAAAACGCATTGAAGCACATCTTTCATCTTTCCAAGTAGCAGTTTTTAAATTCAAATGTCTTTTTAATGTATTAATCGCATCATCCCATCTTTGATAATACATATACTCTCTTCCTAAATAATGCATATTTCGATCATCAGTATCATCTTCTTTTATACTTAATTCTAATAAAGGAAGATAATTACTTCTACTTTTACTATGATCAGGATGATGATTAATAACAATATCTTTACAAATTATTTCTTTTTCATTACCTAATGGGGTTAATACTTCATGAACGGGATGAGTCCATTTATACATTTTATTTTTATGTATTTTATTTGCTAAAAAGGTTGTCGCAGGATTACCATATTCATCAAAAGACCAATTATAGGTATATTTAATTCTTGTAACATTATCATTCCATATTTTTAATATTTTTTCTTTCCATCCAGGTTCAAATTTCTCATCTAAATCAGTACATACACATATATCGTATTCTTCAGGGATAAGGTTTAAAGATTCATTTCTAGCTACATCAAAACGCCATGGTTTTATTTCTTTAACTATAACCTCTACTCCATTTTGCCTTAATATTTCAACAGTTTTATCCGTCGAACCAGTATCAAGAACTATTATTTTATCAGCTTCTTTCATTGAATTAGCCCATTTTTCTGCAAATTGTTCCTCATTTTTAGCAATTGCATATACACATATTTTATAGTTTTTCAAAATATCACCTAAAATATTTTATGCTAAGAAAACTTTTTTAGATAATAAAAAAATCCTATAAAAGGATTTAGTGTTAATCACCCCTGAAAAAATTAACGTTCTATATAATAGCAATTATTTTAATGGATGTCAATACTTTTTCACATTTTGCCAAATAAAAAAAGGATAAAACCTTTTTTTATTTCATTCATTATCCAGCTGCTGGACCGGTTGGACCTTCTGGACCTGTTGGACCTTCTGGACCTGTTGGACCTTCTGGACCTGTTGGACCTTCTGGACCTGTTGGACCCTCTGGACCGGTTGGACCTTCTGGACCTGTTGGACCCTCTGGACCTGTTGGACCTTCTGGACCTGTTGGACCTTCTGGACCTGTTGGACCCTCTGGACCAGTTACACCTTCAGGACCTGTTAGAAATATGTAAAAGTGGCACAATTAATTATTCGTTTTTTTCCCTTTATAATAAATATCAATTGTTCCATCTTCACTTAAATAAATGACATCAATTAAATTTACTATAATCAATTTATTAATATTGTTTAATTCTAAAAAATCTTCAATTATTTTTTCATAATTCTGTGTTATATTTTTCTTTGTTAATTCTTTTAATTGTCTACTATAACGAAACAATTTCTTTTTTTCATATTCTAATAATTCATATTTACTTTTTGTTATATTTTGATATTGTTCTTTAGATATAATATTTTCTAATTTATCATTATAAATTTCATTAATTTGCTTTTTAATTTTATTAATTTCCTTACTACTTTTATCAATATCATATTTAATATTATTAATTGCTTGGTTATTTTTCTGATTTATTTTAAATATTTCTATTAAACTATTTTTATCAATGTATTTAAAACACTCTTCTTTAATATTATCTAAAACTAAGGTTTCTAATTTTTTATAATTAAATCTATGAGCAGTACATAAATTTTTTCGATGACCATACTTTCGATAATAATTACATACCGTATAACAGTTTTTTCTTTTTTTATAGGTTTGAATACTTATACTATGCTTACATTCTTTGCATTTTATTAATCCTTTTAATAGATAATCATTTGATTTAATAGATTTATTTTTATTAGTTTTAAATAATAATTGAACATTATTAAAAGTATGTTCATCAATTATAGGTTCATGAGTATTTTTTACAATATTCCATTGACTTTTAGGAAGATAAATTATTTTTTTGGATTTATGATTAAGCCTAGTCGTTTTTCCTTGCACCATATGGCCAAGATATATTTCGTTTTGTAAAATAGCTTTTATGGTTCTAGAAGACCATAAATTAACATTTAGTTTTCTTTTATTTCTTTTAACAATTGTGGGAAGAGGGACGTTTTCTTCAGTAAGAATCTTAGCAATCTTTTCTAGGCTAGTATTTTCTAAAGCTAAGTTAAATATTCTTTTTACTATTTCTTTTCCTTTTTCATCAATTATAAAATGATATTTATTGTTGGGATCTTTTTTATAACCTAAAGGAATTTCGCCACCCGTCCATTTACCTTCTTTGCGATACTCTTTAAAAGTTTTTTTTATTTTTTTAGAAGTCTGCTTAGCAAAGTTTTCATTACTCCAATTTATAATTGGGGCTATTTCATTACTTACAGAATCAACAAAAGTATCAATATTTTCCATAATAGATACATAACGAACATTATGTTCGGGAAACCATTTTTCAATATAATCATCTGCTTGAATATGGTCTCTACCTAGTCTTGATAAATCTTTAGTAATAACCATATTAACTTGCTTTTGTTCAATTAATTTTACTAGTTTATTAAAATCTTCTCTATTAAACGTTGTTCCGGATATTCCATCATCTTTTAAAATAGCTACTTCATTAAATCTACAATTAGGATAAGCTCTTTTTTCTTCTTCAATATAATTTTGACATACCTTTATTTGATTTTTTATACTTCTACTTTGTTCTTCTGGACTTTTTCCTTGTTCTTCTTTAGAAAGTCGCGCATAAATAACATAATTTATAACATTAACAAATCTTAAAAAGTTATCATACATTTGAATAAATCTTCTATTATTTCGGTTAAATTTTTGTCACTTTCCTTAAAGTGACTAACAACTTTCATAATATACCCCCTTAATAATATTTTATTCTTAAAATAATTTTTAAAACAAAAAAGGAAGAATTATATCTTCCTTAAGTTAATAAACTTACATTTTTTCGTATACTGCTTCGTATCCTCTTATGTTAATTTCATCATTATATCTAACATTATAAGTTTTCCATCCTACAAATTTATATCCTTTTTTAGCATTTGGTGCAATAAGAGTTATACTATTTATACTATCTCTTAGTCCTTCTAGTCTTACACTTACTTTAGCAGTATTGAAATGTCCTGTAAATCCTTCACACATAGTTAAATTACAACTCATTTCAACCCACCAGATTTGACCTTTAGAAGTACCTTCACTTTTAGCAACAGTTATGCTTCCATGAGTATTAGTTATACCACTAACATTTGATTTAACTCTATTTAAAGATTTAATATATTCTTCTTCTGCAGCATTAGATGGAACACTACTAAAATGATATTCTTTATCATAAGTATCATAACCATTTACTACGTCACTTTGCTTTTTAATATCTGCTTCCCAAGCTTCACGTTCTTTTCTAGCTCTTTCTTCATCGGCTGCTTTAGCTTCTCTTTCAGCCTTAGCTTTAGCCGCATCTTCAGCTTTCTTAGCTTCTAAAGCTGCTAATTCATCTTTAGCTTTTTGTTCATTTCTTGCAGCAGCATCTAAAGCCCATTGAGGTAAAGATCTATTTTCAGATGTTGATTCTTCAGTTTTAGTTTCTGGTTGTGCATTTTCTACTTTTTGTACATTTTCTTGAACTTTAACTTCTTGTTTCTTTGATTCTTCGTTTTCTTCTTTAGTAGTAGTTTTAACTTCTTTTTTTACTTGTTCTTCAACAAGTTTACGATTATCTTCAGCTTTTTTAACATTATTTAAAGCTTCAGTTTTAACATCATTAGCTTTTTTAATTTCTTCTTCCATAGCTTTAACTTTTTCTTCTGCAACTTTTCTTTCAGCTTCTGTTTTAGCTACTTTTACTTGTGCTTGAGCTTCTTCCTTAGCTTGTTCAGCCTTTTCAATAGCTTCATTGGCTTTTTTTACTTCGGCTTGAGCTTCTTCTACTTTAGCATTTGCCAATTTAACTTGATTTTCAGTTTCTCCTAAAACATTAGGTTCTTTTACTTCCGTTATATCGTTATCTATAAGTAAATTATTTGTTTTTACATTATCTTTAAACGCAAGCATACATACTCCCATAGTTACAACACCAGAAGTAATAAGAATTCCTTTAATAGTTTTACTTGATATTTTTTTCATTATCTAAACCCTCTTTCTTGAATTGCTTACATTATATTATAATATATGCCAAATGTAAAGATAAACTATGCTGGCTTACCTACCAATTTTTGGATAAATTAAAATGTGCCACTTTTAATGGTTTGCGGTTGGACCTGTTGGGCCAGTTACACCTTCAGGACCTATCGGACCTGTCGGACCAGTTATACCTTGTGGACCAGTTGGACCAATTGGACCTGTTGGACCTTGTGGTATAGTTAAATTTAAAATAAAATTAGGTGATGTTCCAGTTATACTAGCAGCAGCCATAGTTCCTGGATCTCCAGTTGTAACAGTACCTATTTGTAATGTTGGTGTCACTGAGCCTCCACCTCCGTTAACAGGGACAATGCAACAACATGGTTGTGGTCGGTAACATTTATTAAAGTTCTCGATAATACATCTTGCGCGTTCAACATTATTCATTTTTCCCTCCCAATAATAAAATATGTCCTATCTTATTTATTGCAAAGTTCAAATGACTATTATATTGATAATTTATTTAAACAAATTTTTAAGCAATCGATAAATTTATCTAATTCTTCTTCAGTAGTTAAATAAGATAAACTAATTCTAATACTTGATTTAGCTCTTTCTATATCATTAGTTAATTCTAAAATATTTAAACTTAAATCATCTGTACTACAAGCTGTTTTAGTAGAAACATATATATCATATTCTGCTAAAGCATGCATCATAGTTTCTGATTTTATACCTTTAATACTTATATTTAGAATATGAGGAATACAATTTTCATTACTATTTATAATAATATTTTCTATATCTTTTAACTTTGATTTTAAGTAATTATTTAAATTTAATACATACTTATAATTTTCATCTAGATTATTATAGGCAAGTCTTATCGCTTTGGAAAAAGAAACAATTAAAGGATGAGCTGGTGTTCCACTTCGATAAATTGATGTTGATTTACCACCATGAATAAGTGGTTCAATAACTAAGTTATCATTTTTAATTAAGGCACCAATTCCTTTTAAACCATATATTTTATGAGCAGATATACTTGCTAAATCAACATTATCTAAATTAATATCAATTTTACCTAAACTTTGAGTTAAATCAGTATGAAAAAAACATTTTGGATAATTTTTTAATAATAAGGCTATATCTTCAATGGGATTTAAAATACCAATTTCACTATTAACAGCACAAATACTTACTAAAATAGTATCATCTCTTATTAAAGATTTTAAATTATCAATATCTACTACACCATTATGATTACATTTAACATAAGATATTTCAAAACCTAAAGTTTCTAAATATTTTAAAGTTTCATTAATGGAAGAATGTTCATATTTAGTAGTAATTATATGTTTACCTCTATTTTGATATTTTAAACAAATACCTTTTAGAGCTAAATTATTGGCTTCACTAGAGCTACTTGTATATATTATTTCTTTATTATTTAATTTCAATATATTCTTAATTTGTTTAGTTGCTTCATTTATTAACTCATCTATTTTAATTCCTAATTTATGTAAAGAATTAGCATTACCAATAAATTTAAGACAAGCATTATTAAAACTATCTAATACATCTTTGTTTACTGGAGTTGTTGCACTATAATCTAAATAAATCACTATAATTCCTCATTTCTCTAGCCATTATAACACAACAATAAAAAAAAGAGAATAATCTCTTTTTTATTTAACACGACAAGTATAACCTAAACCACCACTTGTAGCTGGACCACCAAAGTAAGCAGATATTGAACGATAAGTTTTTAGATTATTTTCACCATATTTTGTATATAACTCTGTATTATCAAAATCTTTAGTAATAATTGATATAGAATTATCTGTATCATCAAATGTAGTATTAGCAAGTGTGCCTTCAACATTATCGATATTTATTTTCTTATCAGTATTTATTAATGATTTATATGAATTATAATCTGTTACATTATCAAATTTATATTTATTTATTTCTTGCGTTAAACCACCATATATATTAGATTCTTGAGGTGAGTCAGAAATAACAAAACGATAATTAACTGTTTTTGTTGCTTTTATTGAATCTATATAATTACTACTTATATCACAAATATAATATCTTTTTACTTCATATTGAGTAACTATTAATTTTCCTGTAAAATTAACTGTTTTACCACTACTATTGGTTGCTTTAAGTTCTATAGTATGAACACCAGGGGTATTTATTTTTGTAGTTACATCATTTTGATCAACAAATTCATATGTTACATCACTATAATCACTAGTTCCAAATTCACTAGGTTCTAATGTTGAACCAGCAACTTTATAAGCAGTTAAAGCAATAATTGTTAATGGTCTTTCATCAATAACAGTTATTTTACCTTTTCTAACTACTCCACCACATGTAATTGAAAATTCATAAGTTCCTGCTTTATTTATATCTACTTTGGAAACATCTCTTGTACAATTACTAGCATCTGTTCCTGTTATTTTAGCATATTTAGAAATTTCTGTTGGTAATTCTTCACCCACATTAAGATTAAAGTTTAATGCTTCTAAAGTAGTTTTATTACCATTAAGTAAGTTTGTATAATTAAGAACATAATAAGTTCCACCACCAACTAATAATAATGCACCAATAATAATAATTATAAATAATAAACTATTTTTCTTTTTAGGTTTCTTTTCGATAGTTTTATCAGCTTCTAAAGATATAGGAGGTGTCGTTCCAACAACACTTGAATCTTCAAAGCCAGGCATTGATCCAATTGATTGAGGGTTTGTATATGCAGGTTCTGGTGTAGCAGGTTGTGGACTTACTCCCGTTCCACTTGGATTAGGAGAAGGACTAGGTGTTCCAATTCCTGAAGTTGGAGTAGCAACTGATGGTGGTACTGGCGTACTAACACTAGGACTAGGTGTTGGATTTTTAGGTGTTTCTGTAACTGGTTTATCTAACATAACGGTAAATGTTGGATTACTATTTGCCGTATTATTTGTAGAAGTATTTGGTGTACTAACATATGGTTCTACGCCATTATTATTTACAGGATTAGTTCCTACAGATGTAGGATTATTACTTTGATTAGTTGCACCTAAAACGTTATTTGTACCATTCGTATCATTATTCATTTTATCAAGCCCCTTTAACTACTTTCTATCACTATATCAATTATATCTTTATTTAAACAATTTTTCAACTAATTTTTTAAATTCTTCCCGGAGTTTGACAGTTAGTGATTTTTAAAATATCTAATTATCCCTTTTACATAAAGGGTTTTATTATGTCAAGTTTT
>CANRQF010000042.1 GCA_947632715.1 uncultured Bacilli bacterium
AGGTTCTATAGAAAACAATCATGAACTTATTAGAAGAATTATTCCTAAAGGAGTTTCTTTAAAACCTTATACTCAAAGAGAACTTAATTTGCTTTGCTCTCATACTAATAGTTTATTTAGAGAAAGTTTAAAGGGTAAATGTCCTTTTGATTTAATTGAAGAGTACATTCCTTTAGATAAAATTACCGAACTTGGTTTATCTAAAATTAACCCTTTAGATGTTTGTTTAATACCTGAATTACTTGGCGATAAAAATGTTAATAATATTAAAAAATATTTAGATGAATATGATATCAAAAAAGCTAATATTTCTTTTCTTAAAAATGACTAATTTAAAATTGTATTTACTTTTAGAATATTTTAAAATCGTTAAAAAAATCGGCTTATAAACCATGCCGATTTTTAATTGTATTTACTTTTGTCTTTTAATTATTAAATTTGCTAGTTGTATTTACTTTTAGAATTCACCTTTTCATTTTTTCTTGCCTCTTTATATAATAAAGGCATAATTATTTTTAATAAATTTTCATTAGATACTTCTTTTAATTCATCTTTATTTTCATATAAAAAAAGTACATTATTAAAATTATTTATATCTGCTAAATAATAGTAATTAATATTTTCATAATTTATTTTACTAACTACTACATATTCATTATTATCATCTAATTTAACAATATCATTTATCTTCATATATCCATCCTCAATAATTAACTTTCATTAAATATAATCCCCGTGGATCAGCAGTTGGTAATCTTTTTGTAAAATCTTCTGTATCTAACATCTTTTTTATTACTTCTTCATTTATTTTACCTTTTCCTAAATGAATTAATGCCCCGACTAGATTACGAACCATATAACGATAAAATGCATAACCTTTAAATTTAAAATAGATTACACCATTAATTTTATATATCTTTATATCTGTTATTGTAGTTTCATAATTATCTTTCAATCCCGATGCAAAATTACGAAAATCATGTTTTCCTATAAATAGGTTACTTACTTTACGCATTTCTTTTATATTTAATTTATTTTTACATAACCCATAATAGTTTCGATTCTTTGTTCCTTTCGTATCTAATTTATATAAATAAGTTTTAGATTTAACACTATGTCTAGCATGAAAATCATCAGATACTTTTTTTAATTTTTTAATTGTTATATCTTTTAAATTGTTATTTAACTTTTTCTTTAAATTAGGTATTAAGTTAGAGCATTCAAAATGGACTACTTGTCCCCTTGCATGAACCAAAGCATCAGTTCTGCCAGATCCTTTTATAATAATTTCTGTATTATATATCTTACTTAATTCTTTCTCTAATTCACCTTGAACATTTCTAACATTATTTTGTCTTTGAAATCCATTAAATTTCGAACCATCATAAGATATAACTAACATAATTTTCATGTAACACTCCGGTATATATCTTTAATAAGTTCATATATATCTATATTATTTTCTAATCTCTTATTATCTTTATTTACATATTTAATAAATTCAATTATTTTAGGACATCTAACATATTTATATAAATTATCATCATAGAAATCATCAGTTTCATATAAAATACTTTTATTTTGCATAACTATTATTTTTTTACTTAGATTAAAAAATGTTTGAACATTATTATCTATAATTACTATCTTTTTATTATATTCTTTATTTAATTTTAATAATAACTTTTTTATAAACTCTAATTCTTTACTATTTAGACTATTAAATAAATTTCCTATTATCATTATATCGTTATTTAATTTAGTAGCTAAATCTATTTTTACTAAATCATTAATAGATAAATCTTTTAATCTAAGATTAATAATATTATCTGGTAATTCAACCATTTTAAGTGCATCATTTAATTTATTTATTTTAAGTTCTAATACTGTTTTATTTAAATCTAAATTACTCTTATAACTACTTATTACTCCAATTATGCCATATTGATTGACTAATTCTTTTATTTCCATAAAGAACTCACCAAACTTTCTTTATCTAAGTAAATTTTATCTATAAGTCCATAATCTTTTAAAAGAAGAGATAACTCTACCATAAAAGGTAAAGAAATACCAACTCTTTTTAACAACTTTTCTTCTTCGAAAACTTGAACAGGATTACCCTCAATTATAACTTTATTATCATCATATACTATTAAATATGATGTTAATAATGCAAGTTCAGGATTATTAGTTATATTTATAAAATCAACATTATTTTCTTTTAAATAACTAAATAATTCTTTTATTTCTAATTCATCTAAATTATTTAATATATTATAAAAGATTACTTTTTTAAATTCTATTAATTTTTCTTTACTAAAATTATTATCTATAACTTTATATTCTAAATAATTATTAAATAAATCTTTACTAATACTAGTACTTAATATAGTAACATCTGTTTTTATAATATCACTCCTTATTATTCATATATTTTTCTTTTAATTTTCTAATAGTTCTAAAATGATGATTAACTCCCGATTTACCAACTTTATAATCGGTTTCTAAAGATATTATGTCAGCAAGTTCTTGTAATGATACATCTGGATATTTTTTACGATAATTTATAACTATTAATACTTTTTCATCTAATAATTTAGTTAAATCTTTTTTTTCTAAGTACTCAATATCTTCAAGTTGACTTAAACCACTTTTAATACTTTTCTCTTGATTAGCTAGTTCACAATTATTAAGTCTATTAACCATATTTTTATGATCACGATATATTCTTGTATCTTCAAATTCAAATAATGAATTAATAGCTCTAAACATTTTTATTAAATCACTTATACTTTCACCCATTTTAATATAGGCAATATATTTATACCCTCTTTGAATTACTTTAGCATTTAAATTAAAATAATTTAATAATTTACAGATAAATTTAGCATCTTTTTCATTATCTAAAATATATTCTAAGTGATAACCACTAGTTTTAGGATTAGATACATTACCTACGCCTAAAAAGGCTCCTTTTAAAAAAGCACATTTTTCTTCATCACTATCTAATAAAGGATATTTTTTTATATCAATAAAATCTTTAATAAAATCAATTTTATCATGTATCTCTAAGATATATATTTGTTTAACATGAAATCTTTTTTGAACTCTTACTATTATTTTAGGAAGAACACCAAAAGTACTTTTAATTATTTTATAAATAAAACGGGTAACTGAGGCATTTTCTAAAGTTATAGTTATTGTATCATTACTAACGATAGAATTATATCTTAAAAAGGCATCAATAATACTTCTATTTTCAATATCATTATTAGGAACTCTCGTTATTTCTTCTTTTAATCTAGTTGTGAAGGTCATTTTTTTCACCTTCCATTAGATAAGCAAAGATTAAATAAGCCACCTTCAAAGAATCATGACGATAAACATTATCTTCAATTTTAAATAAACGATCTTGAATAACATATTTTTTCATTTTTATAAGTTCATCTATATCTAGTAATACTTGATCTTTTTGTTCTTTCTTAGAATATTTTTTTACTAAAGTAGAATTCATTTTTATATTGTTAGCTACCACTACATCAATTGAATTTTTACCTAAATATTTTTCTATTAATTTAATATGATCACTTACTTTAAAATCATCTGTTTCTCCCGGTTGGGTAAATAAATTACTAACATACATTATTTTACCTTTACTATTTAAAATAGCATTATTTAATTTTTTATTTAATAAATGAGGAATTATACTAGTCATAAGACTACCACAAGAAAATATAATTAAATCAGCTTTTTTTACTGCTTCAATAACTTTAGGATTAATTTCTATTTCTTTAGAATAAAATATTCTTTCTTTAGCTTTAGCCGATTTAGTTATTTGGGCTTCGCCAACTAATTTTTTACCATCAACTGTATAAGCCATTAAATCAACATTATCTTCAGTTAATGGCAATACTTTGCCCTTAATATCCAATAATTTTTCAAATGTAGGAATAGCGTTACTAAAATTACCTTTTAAATCTAATAACGCTGTTAATATTAAATTCTTTAAAGAATGATTACCTAATGTTTTTGATTTTTCAAAACGATAATTCATTAAATCTTTAATTTCCGAATCACAATTAGACATTTCTAATAATACTTTTGAAATATCACCAACAGCAGGAATATTATATTCTTTTCTTAATCTTCCTGTACTTTTACCATTATCAGACATTGATACAATAGCAGTAATATCTATTGGAAATAATTTTAAACCTTTCAATAATTGAGAAAGACCACTGCCGCCACCAAAAATTACGATTTTTTTCATAATACATCACAAGTATATTTTAACATTTACTTATATAAAAAGAAAGCCTAAGCTTTCTAATATCTACTATAGAACCATTGATATAATCCCGGATATCCAGGTGGTTCAATTAAATATGAATTAAATTTATTAAGTGGTTTATCTTTACCAAAGTGGTATCCAGCAGCTAAACCATAGTGTAAGTGAGCACCAGTAGTACAAGTATCATAACCACCATTCTTTTTAGCAGTTCTTCCACCACCAGATAAACCAATTACAGTATTTATATCTACTTTTTGACCAACTTTAACATTTATTTGTAATAAATGCATAAATACATAAGTATATGCTTTACCATTAACATAAGTCCAAATATAAACCATGTTACCACCACAACTAGACTTTTCAACAATAGCTCCAACTTGACCTGCCGCAGTTGCATATACTTTAGTACCCTCAGCTGTGGAAATATCAATACCATTATGGTTCTTCCATACATGTTGAGTTGGATGAAATCTAAGTCCAAATAAACTTGTTATTCTTCCTTTACTAATTGGTTTAACCCAACCTTTATTATTAGCAATATCAACACAGGCAAGTAACTCTTGATCATCTTTACATCCTAAATCTTCATAATATTTAACTATATTCTTGGCATTAGCTATTTCATCATCAATAGAAACACCACCTAAAACTAGTTCAGAATATTCATCACCAAGTTCTTCAATCGCAGCTTCATATTCAACAATTTTTTTATCTAACTCAACTTGATACTTATCTAATTCTTTATTCATTTTATTATTGTTAGAAATAAGCATTTCTAACTCACTTAATTGTTGATTATTATATTCAGAAAGTTGTTTAACAGCATCCATTCTCATTATTAATTCTGTCATTGTTGAAGCACCAGTAACATACTCCATATAGACATTATCACTTTCAAGCATTTGATATAAAACTAATAATTTTTCACTTTCTTTTTTCTTATTTTCTAATTCTTCATTAGTATTTTCAATCTCAACTTGTAACTTTTGAACTTGTTCTTTTGTTTTAAATAGTTCTTGTTCGGCATTTTCCATATCTTTTTTATTTTGTTCTATCTCTGCTTTTGTTTTCTTTTTCTTATTTTCATTTTCTTTCTTTTTATTTTGTAATGCCGTTAATTGATTTTTTAAATCTCTTAATGTTTCTCCAGCTTTAATTTCAGCTTTAGTATTAGGAATTATGATAAGTAACATTAAAGTTAATAATATAAAATATATTTTCCAAAAATTTTTCATACTTTCAAATACTTTCTAACTGCTCTTAAACTACCAAACATACCAATAACTGCACCAAGTAGAGCAATAATTAAAGATATATAGAATACAAAATTATATGGATTAATTAATCTAATAATATCTGTAATAATATGTCCATTTAGTTTTTCAAATGCTATTATATATCCATATATCGTTATTATAATAGGTATAATTGATCCTAGTAAACCAATAATAAATCCTTCAAATACAAATGGTAATTTTATAGCAATATTACTACTTCCAACCAATCTCATAATTTCTATTTCATTTCTTCTTGAATATATAGTTAATTTTATTGTATTAGAAATTAAGAAAGCAGTTACAAAGATTAAAGCAATTAAGACAACTATTGTTGTTTTTTCTACCACATCAAATACAGAAACGATTGTATTAACTGTATCTTCCCCATAATTAGCACTATCAATTAATTCTAATTTTCTAATTTCATTTGTAATAGTTTCTAAACTTTTTGTATCAGTTACAGTTACAACAAATGAATCCAATAATGGATTATTTTCATAATTTTCAAAAACATTACCTATAGCTGGATTATACTCACTCATTTCTAATTTCCAATCATTTTTACTCTTATATTCAACTTTTTCAACATTCTTTATACTTTCAATTTTTCTTTGTAATTCTGTAGCATCATATTCTGTTGCTTCTTTATCTAAGTAAACAACAATACTAAGTTCACTTTCTAAACTTTTTGTAGCATTTTCAATATTACCAGCAATTATTAATGATATTGATACAACCAAAAGTGTTATAGTAGCACATAATATTGATGCCATACTTAAACTAAAATTACGAAAAACACTTTTAAAAGCATCTCTTATGCTTCGGCCAATTATTCTAAACATTTTCATGTGACTTGTAACTTCCTTTCAAGTAATCTCCAGTTAATACACCATGTTCAATTAATAAAACTCTCTTTTTCATTCTATTAACAATTTCTTTATCATGAGTAGCCATAATAACTGTTGTTTTTAATTCTTTATTAATATTACTTATAACTTTCATTATATCTTTACTTGTTTCTGGATCTAAATTTCCAGTTGGTTCATCACAAATCAACAATCTCGGTTCATTAACTATTGCTCTAGCAATACATACTCTTTGTTGTTCTCCACCAGATAACTGATGAGGAAAACTTCTTGCTTTCTCTTTTAAACCAACTCTCTCTATTGCTTTCATAACTTTAGGTTTAATATCTTTGGCTTTAAGTCCTAAACATTCAAGGGCAAATGCAACATTTTCATAAACCGTTAACTTTGGTAATAATTTAAAGTCTTGAAATACTACACCAATCTTTCTTCTAAGTTTAAATACTCTTCCATTTCTAAGTTTAGCTACATTTACTCCCCCAACCATTACACTACCTTTTGTAGGTTTTTCTTCACGATATAACATTTTAATAAATGTACTTTTTCCTGAAGCAGTATGACCTATTACAAAGACAAACTCTCCTTTTTCAATTTCAACATTAATATCAGCTAAAGCTGTAACCCCAGTTGAATAAGTTTTATTTACATTTTTAAATTCAATAAACTTCATACTCATAACTCCTATTTAATTATATCAAATTACTACTAATTACATAAATGGTAAATTTGACCTTTTTATTCCACCTTGAACTTGATAACAATCATTTATTACAAAAAACGCTTGTGAATCAATTTCTAGGATTCTTTCTTTAAATAAATTTATATCTCTATTTCTAATTACACACATAATCATTGTCCCATGTATATGTGAATATCCACCAACTGTAGGGAATATTGTAAATCCTGTTTTAAATTCATCTTCAATTAAATGTCTTATTTTTTTCGCTTCACGTGTATAAATCATAAACTTTTTACTATCTGACATACCAATCATGATTTTATCAACTAAAGTAGATCCAATTACTATAATAATTATTGCATAAACAGCATTTTCAACGCCAAATACAAATGCACCACATGCAATAATTAAAATATTAACAAATAAAACGCCTTGTCCTTCACTAATATGTAAAAATTTACAACCTAATCTTACTAATACATCACTACCACCAGTTGAATAGCCAAATTTATAAACGAGTCCATTACTAAAGCCATATAATAAACCAGCAAGTACAATTGTAACTAATATTTCACGAAATGTTAAATAAACTAACAAAACATCAGCGATTGGTTTGGTAAATGTAATAAGTAAGGGATATAAAAATGTTCCAATTACTATTCTTTTAGTTTCATCTTTACCCAAAAATATATAACTCACTATCAATAAAATAAAACTAGATATGTAGATAAATGCTTGAGCATTAAAACCAGTTATTTCGTGAATAACTATTCCAAGACCTGACATACCGCCAATAACTAGATTATTGGGAACTAAAAACAAATTGTAGCATAAAGCCAAACCAAAGGTACCAAGAACAAATGAAATGCCAACAACTATTAAATCAATTTTATCTTTACTTAACTTTGCTTTTTTCATACTAACCAACCTATTATAATTCTACCAAAATATCTACCTAAAGTCTATAATCTAACTAATATTTTCATGTATATTTCATATATATATTATTGAGGTGATATATAAAAATGAATGGTAATTATTATCAAAATCCTACTTTTCCTACTTTAGAAATGCCATTAAATACTCCATCTAGTCCACCAGGTAATATTTCTAGTCAAAGTCAAATGCCAATGGAACAAAGCTATATTGAAAATATTTTGAGATTAAACAAAGGTAAAAGAGTTAATGCTTATGTATCTTATCCTGATAGTAGTGAATGGCAAAATAAAATTTATTCAGGGATAATTGAAGAAGCCGGTAGAGATCATTTAATTCTTAGTGACCCCGTTAATGGTAATTGGTATTTAATAAGAATGATTTATCTTGATTACGTTGAATTTATGGAACGAATAAATTATTCACATGATTATTCTGAAAAAAACTTTTAAACTAAAGGCAACTTTAGTTTTTTATATGCAAAAAAATGAGAGATACAAAATGTATCTCTCGTAGGTTAAGTTTTTCTATTTTAACGTCTTCGTTGACGAGTTTATTATAATTGTTTCCAACAGAAAGTTATTGATGATGAATCTATCTTTGTATATCCAGTTTCACAATCTCCAGCTCTTGGTGGACAACTATTATTACAATCAGATTCTGATGTGTATACAAAACTAGTTGAACCACATACCCAACCTCCGGATGAGCTTCCACCTCCGGAACCACCGCCATCACATTCACAAACCGTTCGAATATTTGAATCATATTGAGTAGATCCATTACAATTATCATTCAACGTTCCTGGTGAATAGCAATTAGAACCCATATTAGGATTGTCAACTTTACCATTACATCTATATGCAACTACGTGGCAATTAGTATATCCTCCAGAACTACTTCCTCCACCACTACTAAAGGCTGTACAATTACTTACTTGTGATGTTTTCATATGTAATGCACAGGATGCAGTACCAGCACTATTTTTTACAAATCCATACCAGTAACCTGGAGATAATCCTAAACTTTCCTTACTATTATAATCTGGAGCAGCATTTCCGTACGCTAAACCATATTCTTCTGTATTTGCACTTTTATTTAATGTTACTCCTCCAGCATTTGCTGTTAATGTACAACTAGGTTTTGTTTCTGTCACTGTTTTTGGTAAGTCAAAATATAAATAACAATATGTTGTTTGTACTGTTTTTGTTACATATGCTTTATTTTCACTTTCATTAAATGTTAATACTCCACTTACTATTTCTCCTTTTTCATTTATGCATGATGATTTATTTGCATTAAAATTATAATTTGATGGCCATGTGGAACTTTGATATGCTTCGTATGTTCCACTACCTTCAGTTTTTTCTACCATTATCGCAAATGAACCATCTTTTTTTATTTCTTTTAATTCTACATTATCTAATACTACTTCTTTATTTGTACTTGATTTATACATGAAGTATGTTGCTACTATCTCTATTACTATTAACATTATTATTAATACAT
>CANRQF010000043.1 GCA_947632715.1 uncultured Bacilli bacterium
CAAAGATAAAAGTGAATGGATAAGAAAAGAAAACACTCATGAAGCAATTATAGATGAAGAAACATTTAATAAAGTTCAAGTAGCTATGAAAGAAAGAACGAAACCTATGAAAGCAACAGGTGTTGTTCATATCTTCTCTGGTAAAGTATTTTGTCTTGAATGTGGGCATTATATGAGAAAAAAGAACTCTAAAAAACACGAATATCTTTTATGTTCGGGAAATCGAGATGGATATGATGACTGTATTAATAAAGCATCTATAAGATATGATGTTCTTGAAAAAATTGTATTAGATGCCATTAATGAGAAAATTCAAAAGTTCTATGATGAAGAAGAATTAGAAAATTTGGATTCAGCAACAAAGGAAAATAGATTTAATAAAAAGATTAAAGCACTAGAACATCAAAAAATGGATATTGAAAAACAAATATCTAAAACAAGAAACTATTTAAAAAATCTTTATGAAGATAAGGTAAATGGTGTTATTACCGCTGAACAATTTAAAGATTTAGTTGTAGAATACAACAAGAATGAAGATGTATATAACGATCAAATTAAATCTATTAATAACGAAATTGCTTATTATCAAATGAAAGAAGAATCTTCAAAAAATAATAAAGAAATATTTAGTAAATATCAAAAATTAGATGAACTTAATCGAGTTATTGTTGATGAATTTATTGATAAAATTTATATTGGTAAGTTGAGAGTTGAAACAAATAGTAGAGATATTCAAATTAAATGGAATTTTGAATAACTCTCTACTATTACATAACCAAATATTAAAGCGAAAGGATGTGAAAAAATGGAACATAACAAATTAGAAGCAATTACTAATCTATTTGAGGGCAAAGAAATAAGAAGTGTTTGGGATAGCGAAAAAGAAGATTATTATTTTAGTGTCGTTGATGTTATTAGTGTATTAACAGAAAGCCCTAGACCAAGAAAATATTGGAATGCTTTAAAAACAAAATTAGATAATGAGGGAAGTCAGTTGTCCTCAAAATTGGGACAACTGAAATTAAAATCTCAAAAAGATGGAAAAAGTTATTTAACAGATGTTTTAGATACCAAAGGAATTTTAAGACTAATTGAATCAGTGCCTTCGCCAAAAGCAGAACCGTTTAAGGTCTGGCTTGCTAATTTAGGTAGTGAAAGAATTGATGAAGTATTCGATCCTGAAATTGCCATTAATCGAGCTGTTAATTATTATAGAAGATTAGGTTACAGTGATGAATGGATTAAAAAAAGACTAAACGGAATTGTTGATAGATTTAAACTAACTGATATATGGAAAGATGGTGGCATTGAAAAACCTGTAGAATATGCTATGCTTACTAACGAAATATATAAAGGTTGGTCTGGTATGAAAGCAAGCGAATATAAAGCATATAAAGGCATAAGAAAAGAAAGTTTGAGAGATAATATGACTGATATAGAAGTTATTCTCACTGATTTAGGAGAAGTTGCTACTCGTGATATAGCAACAACTGAACATCCACAAGGATTTAGTGAAAATATGAAAGTTGCTGCACGAGGTGGACAAGTTGCTAATGATGCGAGAATTTCATACGAACAAGCAACTAAAAAATCAGCAATATCAAATAAAAATGCACTTAACTACCAATACAAAGATGAAACCAAACAAATTGAAAATAAATAATTAAATTTCAATTGTTGTAAAATTTGCAATAACCTAAAACAATAACTAAAAAATGAAAAAAATATAGGTTGTGTTAGAACACACCTTGCAAACCCTTGTAAAATAAGGATTTAGTAAAGTTCCAAAAAACTCAAGTAAACTTATAAGTTAAACTTTTAAAAAAAATTATTCTAAATAGTTAAAAAATAGGTCTGTATCAGACCACACGCAAACCCTAATAAATAAAGGGAAAAATAGAAAAGTGTCTTCACTACATTCAAAGAGTTGCTCTCATTAGAACTCTAGCTATTAATCCTGATATTCTACTTTTAGATGAACCATTTAGTGCCTTAGATCAACAATCCAGATTAATGATTAGTGACGATGTTTATAAAATAATTAAAAAAGAAAAGAAAACAGTTTTACTTGTAACTCATAATATTGAAGAAGCTACTTTATTTTCCGATAAAGTTATTATTTTATCAAAAAGACCTGCAATAATTAAAAATATTTTGAATATAAATTTAGATAATAAAGATTCTATATACGAAAGAAGAAAAGATAAAAATTTTAATAAATATTTTGATTTAATATGGAAGGATTTAGATAATAATGACAACAGAACATAAAAAATATTTATTAAAATTTAAATTAGATAAATTAAAAATATTATTTTTTCAAATTCTTATTACTATTTGCTTTTTACTACTTTGGGAAGTACTTGTAAATAAAGGAATCTTAAGCGCTTTTATCTATTCTAGTCCTTCAAGAATAATAAAAACAATAATTGACTTAATTAAAGGAAATAATTTTTTTATACATATCTATATAACATTAAAAGAAGTTATAATATCATTTTTACTAGGATTATCACTAGGTTTTATTATTGCTCTTATATTATATGAATGTCCATTTTTAGCTAAAATATTGGATCCATTTTTAACGATGATTAATTCTCTACCAAAAATCGCTTTAGGACCATTAATCATTATAATATGTGGTGCTAATATTAAAAGTATTATCTTAATGGCTTTACTAATTAATTTAATTATAAGTATTATAACAATTTATAATGGTTTCTTAGGTACAAATGAATATCAATTAAAATTATTTAAAAGTCTCAATGCTTCAAAAATCCAAATACTTACGAAACTAGTTATACCTAGTAGTTATAGAACTATTATCTCATCACTCAAATTATGCGTATCTCAAACACTGATTGGTGTTATTATGGGCGAATTTTTAGTTAGTAAACAAGGTATTGGCTATTTAATAGTTTACGGTAAACAAGTATTTAATCTTAATTTAGTTATGAGTGGTATAATAATTTTAGCTATTATATCTTTTATCTTATATAAACTAATTGTTATTTTAGAAAAAAAATTATTAAAAAATATATAAAGAAATTGTGACTTAACAATTTCTTTTTTGTTATTATGTTAATTATTTTGTTCATAATATAACTAGGTGATTAATTTTGAAAATTATAATTCGTTCTTTAGTAATGTTTATTATATTATTTATTATTGTTAAAATATTAGGGAAAAAGCAAATAAAAAATTTAACTTTATATGATTATATATTAAGTATTACTATTGGTTCTATTGCAGCAGATTGTATTATTAGTATAGACAAGCCTTTAATAGATGGTGTTATTGCTTTAATAGTATTTGGTTTGATTGGTTATATTACTACTCTATTATCTTATCATAATCATAATATTGAAGAAGTTATGGATGGTGAACCTTTAATATTATTTGAAAATAATAATTTTAATTATCAAAATTTAGATCATGCTAAACTAAGTGTAGCAAAAATATTAGAACATTGTCGTTTAAAAGGATGCTTTGATATAAATGAATTAGATAGTGCTATTTTAGAACCATCTGGTGATATTTCCATTCTTCTTAAAAGTAATAATCAACCTCTTACAAGTAGTGATATTAAAAAAGATATGAAAAAAAATACACCAAAACAAATGGTTAACTACAATATTATTATGGATGGTGTGATCAATGAAAATGAATTAAAAAAAGCCAAAAAAAGTAAAACTTGGCTTAATAATTATTTAAAAACTAAAAAGAAAAAATTAGATAATATTACTCTTTTAGCAATTAATAAAAATAATAAAATAACTATCTTAGAAAAAAATATTAATTAAAACTATTTTCATAAATATCCATGAACTTAGAAACAAATCTTGCTTGTTCTTTTTCTTCTTTAGTTCCAGTAGTTACTTGAAAACCATAAATACCATATGATTTATAATTAAAATTAGATAAAGGAAGTAAATGAAATTCTTTTTGAATTAATTTAATTCCTTTTTTATAATCTTTCTTTAACCTTTTCATTGCTTTATTAGGATTTTTAAAAACAGCATAGCCATATTTATTAGCTCCAATATCAAAATCAATGCTTATTTTACCAAAATCATTTACTAAAACTTCACCTTTAATATTTCCTTCATTAGAAATATAAATTTGCGTATATTTTAGATTACTATCCATAATAAAACCATATTTAACTAATATAACTTTACTTATTACTAAAGTTAATATTAATAAAATAATTCCAAATAATAATTTATATTTTTTTATGTGACCTTTATTAAATTTTAATATATCTAATAGATTAATTTCAGCTTGCTTTTTAATTTGATTATCTTTTAATCTTTCACCAGCAAATAACTCATTTAAAGATATATTTAAAATATCACATAGTTCTTTCATTATAGAAACATCTGGTAATCCTCGACCATTTTCCCATTTGCTAATAGCCTTAGCAGTTATTCCTAATTTTTCAGCAAGTTCTTCTTGGGTTAAATTTTGTTCTTTTCTTACTTTAGCAATAAATATTCCAATTTTTATTTGATCCATATTTTCTCCTTTCATGCTAAGTTTATAATATGAATACAAATTTTAACACCTACCATTAGTAGAGGTTTTATTTATTATCTAAATCATGTTGCATTTCATCAAATATTTTATAAATACCAAAAGAAATACCAACTATTTCACTTACTACTACTGCTGTTTTCTTTACTCTCTTTAATGTTTTAACTACTTTTTTAGAAATTCTTTCTGATAATCCTTCTTTTAAAACAACTTCGTTGATTTTTTCAATAACTTTTTTTGCTTCTAATGTATTTTTACAAGTAAAATTATATTCATCATTTTGGGTATAAATTGTAATTTTATTTTTCTTTTCCTCAATCTTAACTTTATCATTTATTACTTTAACATCATTAACTAAAATATCTTTTATAACTTTATATTTTTTTTGAAAAATTCCTTTTTTCTTTTGAAATAATAAATGATTTTCAGTTAAAGTTAATAATGTATCAAATTCATTATCATTTAAAGATACAAGACATTCAAAAATTGTTTTGTCTTCTAATTTATTTTCTTTCATTATATTCTCCATCTTTTTTATTCATTATAATTATTAGTTTGATAATTATTACATTTTATATATCCTTGATAATCTAAATGATTATTAATATTATTAATTTTAACATATCCAGTACATAATTCATTATTATTATCCTTTAAGTCATTTATATATCCATCTAATATTAAAATTTCTGAACTAATTTTAAAAGTATCATCAATTTCTATTTTATTATCTTTAACATATTTTTTACCAGCATCAACTAGTTTTGTTTCCAAATTCAAATAATTATTTGTCATATTTTTACCAAATGATGCATACAAACGAGAAATAAAGAAAATAGCTACTAAAAGGGCCACTAATAAGCAACCACTTAATATTAACATTTCCATTGTTCCCCAACCTTTATTGTTTAATTTCATTTAATCACATCCTACTTATATTTTTCTGGTAATTCCTCTTTTACTTTAATAAACATATGTCCAAATTGTTTAGCATAGATACTATTTCTTTCATAAGATATAGCTTTATATCCAAGTCCATAATAAACATATACATGTCCATCATCATAAGAAAGTGTCTTTTCACTAATCTTAATTAACATTGGTTCATCATTTTGAAATCTTATATATTCTATAGTTATTAAAGATATCCATAATACAACTAAAGTAACTAGTATTACTTTAAATATTAACCCTATTGTTCTTTTCATAGTATCACCAATACTAATTATAAAATATCACCCTAAAAAAAGCAATAAATTACGCTAAAATTAAAAGGATTGTAGCCTTTAATTTACAATCCTTTTATTATACTATCAAGCTTTTATAATTAAGCTAATTCTACTTCAGCACCAGCTTCAGTTAATTGATCAGCAATAGCTTTAGCTTCATCAGCAGGAATATTTTCTTTAATATTTCCACCATTATCAGCTAAACCTTTAGCTTCAACTAATCCTAAACCTGTGATTTCTTTAATTATCTTAATTACAGCAATTTTATTGCCACCAGCATTCTTTAGTACTACAGTTTTTGTAGAACTTCCTGCATCTTCAGTTTGAACAGCACCTGGAGCAGCAACTGCTACTGCAGATGGATCAACACCAAATTCTTCTTTCATTGCATCAACTAATTCTTTTACTTCAAGAATAGTCATTTCTTTTAATGCACTTATAAATTCATCTCTTGTTAATTTTGCCATTTTCTATTCCTTCCCTTCCAATTTTTCGGCATAAAGATTTAAGCTTATTGATAAATCTTTTACATATTGAATCATTCCACCAGCTAACATTGTTAGTAAGCCTTCTCTTGATGGAATACTTGCATATTCTTTAATTACATCTAAAGATGCAACATCTCCACTTATTATTCCAACACGAATATCTAACTTATCATGATCTTTAGCATAATCGGCAATAACTTTAATTGGTTCTAATAAAGATTTGCCAAATAATATTGCATTTGGTCCTTCTAAAAAGTCATCCATGTTAATTTTTAATTCATCTAATGCTCTTTTTAAAAGGGTATTCTTATAGATTTTTACGCTAGATTCCATTTCATTAAGTTTATTTCTTAATTCTGTCATTTCCGCAACAGTTAAACCTTGATATTGGAACAAAATTACTGATTCACTATTTTTAATATTATCAATAATTTCACTTACGATTTCTTTCTTTTCATTAAGAATTTTTTCGCTTGCCATGTTTCCTCCTTTATATATTAAGAAAAGCTTCCGATACGGGAAGCTAAAAAAATTTTTTTAAGTTTCCCCTCGGTAGGATTTTTAAAATTTCTTCCCTACTGTCTTCGGTTTTTTCTTTTCTTTCAAGTATTATAACTTACAATCTTTAAAATATCAAGTATTTTATAACTCAAATGAGCTTTTATCAACTTTGATACCAGGACCCATAGTTGTTGATAATGTAATTTTATCAATAAATACACCTTTTACTGATTGTGGTTTTGCATTATTAATAGTTCTAATTACATAATCTAAATTTTCTAGTAAAGCTGTTTCTTTAAATGATGCTTTACCAATGATAGTATGAACATTTCCGAATGTATCAGTTTTATATGTTACCATACCACTTTTTAAATCTTTTACTACATCTGCAACTTTAGTTGTAACAGTACCAGTTTTTGGGTTTGGCATTAATCCCTTTGGACCTAAAATATTACCAATTTTACCAACTTCTGGCATCATGTCTGGTGTAGCTACTACTACATCAAAATCAAACCAATTTTCATTTTTAATTTTGTCTAACATATCTTTGTCGCCAACATAGTCAGCGCCAGCATTTTTAGCATCTGCAGCAAAATCACCTTTAGCAATTACTAATACTTTTTTACTTTTACCAGTACCATTAGGCATTACTAAAGATCCTCTTAATTGTTGATCTGATTTCTTAGTATCGACATTTAGTTTAATAGCAACTTCAACTGAACTATCAAATTTAGTTATAGCTGTTTCTTTAACTAATTTTGTTGCTTCTTCTTTAGTATATAATTTATTATTATCTACCTTTGAAGACGCTTCCACATATTTTTTACTATGTTTTCTCATAATTCCCTCCTAACTGTGGTTAATTAGCGGATTTTTTATCATTATTAATTTTAAATTAATTTTCTTCTTCTTCAGTTTCTTCTTCTTTATCTTCGTCTCCGATTACTGGAACATCAACTGGAGCTTCAGCTTTAGCTTCTTCTTCCATAGCTTCAAGTTCTGCTTCTCTCTTAGCCATTTCTTTTTCTTCTTCTAGAGCTTCTTTAGCTTGTTCAGCAAGTTCAGCATCATTACGACCTTTAATTGCAACTCCCATATTACGAGCAGTTCCTTCAATAATATTCATTGCTTCTTCAACAGTATATGCATTTAAATCTGGTAACTTAGTTTCAGCAATACTTCTAAGTTCTGCTTCAGTAATAGTTGCAACAACTTGATTAGCACCTTTAGCACTACCCTTTTGAATTTTGGCAACTTTCTTAATTAAGAAACCTGCAGGTGGAGTCTTTAATACGAAATCAAATGATCTATCATCATAAATAGTGATTACGCATGGAATACGATCTCCCATCTTGTCTCTTGTTTCTTCATTAAATCTTGTACAAAATTCATTTAGATTAATTCCAGCAGGTCCTAAAACGGTTCCAACTGGTGGAGCTGGTGTTGCTTTTCCAGCATCAAGTTCAAGTTTAATTTGCTTTACGACTTCTTTAGCCACGAAAACACCTCCTATAAAAATATTTCTTTCGTGTAAGTGGTGTGGGCAAATCCGCATCTCCCTTCCACTTCGAAAAACAATTAATAATAATTGCAAGTAAAATAATACCACATATATATGGTTTTTGCAAGTAAAATTGGCAAATTACCTCTATAAAAAACTATGCAATAAATGTCAATTAAATTAATAAAACTATCGCTTTTTTTAGTATAATATGCTATTATAAAGTTATATTAGAGAATAGAGGTTATTATATGGCAAAGAAATTTTTTTATAATAAAGTTTATAATACTAAAAGAACAATCATTAATGTCGTAATAATTGGTGCTTGTATTTTAGGAATAGTATTATGTTTTATCTTTGTATCAAGATTTAAAGGTGAAAGCCACGAAAAAAAATTAACATATGATTTAAATACTGCTGGTGTAACAATTGAAGTCAATGAAGAATATACTAATGCTATATTCTTAACAAGAATTAATGATGATACTGATTTAACAAAAATTCACGTAAAATATCCTAGTAATTTTGATATTACTAAATCTGGTGTATATGATGTTAAAATCACTATTGATGGCGATGAAGCTAATAAAGAATACTCTATACCACTTACAGTTATAGATATTGTTAAGCCAGATTTAGTTACTAAACAATTAACGATAAAAGAAAAAGAACAATATATTGCAACACAATTTGTTGAAAGTTGTACTGATAATAGTACTCATGATTGTCATATAGATTTTTATAAAGATGGTACAGATGAAGATGGAAACATCGTTAATTATGAAGAATACACTGATGTTGGAACATATCCAATAAAAATTGTAGCAACAGATGATGATGGTAACGAAAATGTCCAAGAAACTATGTTAATTATCGAAAGCGATTCAACTACAACACCAGATGATCCAGGAAATCCAGATGATCCGAATACACCGGATACACCATCAATTCCAGAACCAGTATGTAAATATGGTTCAAATGAATATGACACAGATGAATATGTTTTAACTACTGATATAACTACTAACGGATGTGCATTAAGCTTAGACTTATATCAAGATGCTATTGATTATTATGAAGATAATCTATCAAAGAAAACATTAAGAAAAGTAATTGATAATGAAATATTACGTATTAAAAAAGATGTTGAAGCTTTAAACTTAATAGGAATTCTTAGACTTGAACAACATATTACAGTTGTTTTAAATGATACTGGTAGAGGTTTAGTTGGTTACCAACTTAATATAATAGTTACAAAAGAAGATTCAAATCATAATATTGAAAAAATTGCAAA
>CANRQF010000044.1 GCA_947632715.1 uncultured Bacilli bacterium
TTCTCTAACACTTCGTCGATACCTACGCGTGTATTGGACTTCCACCAACTAGATATATGCCATGCACGGCACACTATTAAAAAAAAGTTGTTAACAATTTGTTAACAGCTTTTTTAATTAACTAATTCAAATTTATCTTTACTTGCACCACATTTTGGACAAACCCAATCATCTGGTAAATCTTCAAACCGAGTATTTTCATTATCATCAATGTACAAATGACCACATAACACACAGCGATATACTTTTCCTTTAGTACTTTTAATTTTATCTTCAATATATGACGGAGCGTTTTTAGAAGTAGCACCTTTCATATTTTCTTTATAATAATCATATGTTAAAGGAATTTTATTTTCATAATTATATGTCTTATTAACTCTTATTAAAAAGATATCATGAGTTTCTACATCTATTATATTAATTACTTCACCAATAATATAACCACATATATCTTCTTTTAATACTGGTAAATTATCAACAATTTCAAAAGATATATTTAAAAATTTATTTGTATCTTTAGAAGATTTAAACCCAAAAGTATTTATAATTTCTTTTGAAATATCTAAAGATAAAATACTTATAGCTACTTTTCTACTCTTTTTAATTATTTCATTTGTATAATTATTTTTATTTATACTAACAGCAATTACAGGATTTTCACTTGTTATTTGCGTAACAGTATTCACAACACAACCAACTAATTTATTATCATAATTAGAACTAACAATGTATAATCCTGATGTTAACTTTTTAAATACATTTTTATCTATCATTAGATATTGTTCATTCCTATAACTTTAGCTACTTCTTCTCTTACATGATCGAATGTAAATGGTTTAGCCAAAACATCTACAATTGGATAAGTAAATGCTCTATCAATTCTTTCTTTTTGAACATCACCGGTAATTATGATTACTGGTATTCTTTTAAATAAATTATTTTGTTTAAAATAATCTAAAACAGCAAAACCATCAACTACTGGCATATTTAAATCAAGTAATAATGCTACTATAGAATCATCTACGTTATTTTTAATAATATTAATGGCTTCTTCCCCATTAACTGCTGTAATTGTTTCAAATTGGTCTTTAAATGCCCTATCAACAATATTACTTATTATTTTTGAATCATCTGCAACTAATATTTTTTTCATTTCTATCACCTTATCCTAAATATTTTTGTGCAAGTTTTGTATATTTATCTATTTCTTTTGTTAATTCTTCATATTTTTTATTTACTTCATCAACATTATTTGCTTTACTTGCAAGTTCATGAACATATGCTATATCAGCTAAACTAGTAAATCCTAAATATTTAGAATCACTTTTTAAAGCATGAACTAATATAGCATAATCTTCCATATTGCTTTCTTTTCTATATTTTTCAATGTTAGGAACTCTTGTTTTATTTTCTTCTAAAAAACTTTCTAGAGTTTCATCATAAAATTCTAAATCTCCTAATAATTGTAAAGCACTATCTAAATCTACCCCATTATCAGTTAAAATACTTACATCTCTCATTTTATACCTTCCCTCTATATTGATTATAACACAATATTACTTATTTTGCATTTAAATAAGTTTTAAGCACTCTTTCTAATTCTTTTTTATCTATTGGTTTAGATATATAATCATTAAATCCTTCTTTTAAATAATTCTCTTTCATACCAGCAATGGCATTAGCCGTAAGTGCTACTACTGGTGTATCAAAGTCTTTCATAGATTTTAATTTCTTAAATGTTTCTACTCCACTCATTTTTGGCATCATATCATCAAGTAAAATTAAATCATAATTATTACCATCTTCTATTTTCTTTATGCAATCAAAGCCACTCGATACTTCTTCTGTTTCTACTTTATATGTTGAAAGTAATCTTGATGCTACTTTTAAATTAATTAAATTATCATCAACAATTAATATTTTCTTACCTTTAACATTTAACTTTTTAGTTTCTTTAACTTCTTCTGGATTTACCACTTTAACTTTATTTATTATTCTTTGATCAATTGCTACTGTAAAATTAGAACCCTTACCATAGACAGAATCAACTACAATTTTACCATGCATTAATTCTATTAATTTTTTAGTGATAGCAAGCCCTAAACCAGTACCTTCAATAGTCATATTTTTATCTATATCAAATCTTTCAAATTTAGAAAATAATTTTTCAATATTATCTTTTTTAATACCAATACCACTATCTTTAACACTAACTATTAAACGACAAACTTGATTCTTCTTTACTACAGAAACATTAAGTTCAACAAAACCCTTTTTTGTATATTTAACAGCATTAGTAAGTAAATTTAATATGATTTGTTTTACTCTTACATAGTCACCATTTAAATATTCTGGCAAGTCTGATGCAATATTAACTCTAAATTCTAAAGGACGATCACCAATTCTAGCTTTAGTAAGTTTAACTAATTCATCAAATATTTTCTTTGGTTCATATTCTACTTTTACTATCTCTAATTTATTAGCTTCAATTTTAGAAATATCTAATATTCCATTAACTATCTCTAGTAAATTTTGCGATGCCATCATTATATCTCTAGCTTCATCTTTTATAACTTTAATATCATTTTCTTCTAATATTAATTGACTAAAACCATCGATGGCATTAAGTGGTGTTCTAATCTCATGGGACATACTAGATAAAAATTCAGTTTTAGCATGATTAGCTTTTTCAGCTTGATCTTTAGCTATATTTAATTGCTCTATTAACTTAACATCTGGATTTTCAATGGTAAAATACATAAGAATTGTTACAAAAGTAAATATTGCACTAACTATTTGAACTTGAGGTGCTACTGATCTAACAGTAGCTAATACTAAAATACTGGCAATAAAAGCAAAAATTGGAATTCTTTTTTTTCTTGGAACATATTTTCTACTTTTTATGGCAAAAATAACATCAATAATTGCTGATATTACTAATACTACTACCAAATAATTAGTACTTGCACCATATGTATATGCAACAACACCATCTGTATAATAATGTAATGGTAAAACAGCAACTAAAACGAAATTCAATAACATTAAAAATAAATATAACATCTTATAATAACTAGCATTTTTTCTTAATTTATTTCTGCCTTTTTCACTAATCGTGACACTTACAACATAAGTAGTAAAGAAAATTATCCATAAAACTATTGCTAATAAAAACAATCGACCAATTATATATACAAAAGGATTTACGCCTTTTATAAATTTAGCTGATAAAACACAAAGTGTTTCAAATAAAATTGCCACAGCATCTATTATTAATAACACTGTATAAATTTTTGTTTCAGCATTTTTTACTCTTTCTTTAAAAAAGAAAAAACCAATTATCAAAGATAAATATATACTACTAGCAATAACCATTGATATATTAAAATCCATACTACATCACCATATTTTCAAAATAATTATAGCAAAAAAAAATGTGGTTTTCCACACTTTTTAAAATTTTAATTGTCTTTGTCTAATTATGTTTCTAGAATTAATAGATTCATTATAATCTTTAGACATTTTCTTAAAGTCAATTTTACCAATTGGAGTTCGAGGATAACTATCTACAAATACATAATCAATTGGTACAGAATAATAAGTAACACTTTCTTCACAAATCTTATGTAATTCATCTCTTAATTGTTCTTGTTTATCTAAATCTTTTGTATCTACTAAAACATAAGCAACTGGTAATTCACCTTGTTCATGATCAGGATCATTAACTCCTACTACTATTGCATTTTTAACAAGTGGATGTTTAATAAGTTTATCTTCTACTTCAAATGGATTAGATTTTAAACCACTAAATTGAATAATCATACGACGCATTCTACCACTTATAAATATATTACCATCTTTATCTACTCTACCTAAGTCACTTGTATGTAACCATATAGTACCATCATCATGTTTTCTTAAAGTATTGTTTGTTTCTTCTTCCATGCCATAATAACCTAGCATATTATTATCACTTAATACGGCTATTTCACCATAAGTATCATATGGAAGTTCTTTATTATAATCATTTAAATCAAATACAGATATAGTATTTTTAAATAATGGAATTCCAACTGATTGTAATTTATTAACTTCATTATTTACACAAACACATACACCTGAACAAGATTCAGTTAAACCATAACCTTTAGCAATTTTATCTTTACAACCATTAGATAAGAATAACTCATTAACAGCTTCTTCTGTTTTAATATTTAAACTATCTCCACCTTCAATTGGATGGTGTAAGAATGATAAATCTGCATTTTTTAATTTAGGACTATTTTTAATATATTCATAATGAGCTGGAGCACATGCAATACGATTAGGTTTGAATTTTAATATTTGTTCATCTATTTTACTTGGATCATATGAAGGGATTAATATTAATTCCATTCCTGCAGATAAATGAACATGAACACCATTACCAAGTCCATATGAAGCAAATGGTGGCATTAGATTTAATACTTTTTCCTTAGCTTCCATTTCAAGTGGTGAATTTATAAATTGATATGCTAAAGAATTCATGTTATCGTGAGATAATAATGCTCCTTTTGGAACACCTGTTGTACCTCCTGTATGTAAAATTGCAAATGGCATATCTTTTTTATAGCTTGCCCATTTACTAACTGTGTTTTTACCACTTTTAATGAAAGTATTCCAATCTATAATCTCATCACTAAATGGAACATTTTTAGATGTTTTTTTACTTAAATTTAATACTGGTACAGATTGTATTGGCGAAATAGTTACAACTTTATCATATGATGCTTCCTTTAAATTAGCTATTGAACTTTCTGACATAACATCTAAAGTAAAGATTAATTTTGGTTTAGAACTTTCACAATATTTAGCTAATAATTCTTTACTTGATAATGCATCAATTAAATCAATAACTGCTCCAATTTTAGCTGCAGCATAAATTAAATAAATAGCTTCAGGAACATTTGGTAGACATGATGCAATAACATCGCCTTCCTTTACTCCCATTGCTGTTAAACTATTAGCTACTTCATCTATTTTTTGAAATAATTTCTTATAAGATATTTTAGCAAATGCAAAATCGATTGCTATATTATCTAAACGATTATAATTATTAACAATTAAATATTCATAAATATTTTGTTTTGGTAATGAAGATTTAATTTCTCTTTCTCCATAATATTTTAACCAAGGTTTATCCAATGATGGATATCCACTCATATCTTCTTTTATTTCTCCTAATGATACTTTACGAAGATATAAATCTAAAGCTATAAGCTCCTCTTTATTCAAACTTTGAACATATTTTCTATATTCTTCACTATTTTCGACTTTTCTCATTTCTTCCTCACGTTCTATATACTCATATTAGAATATTTTCAAGAATAAGTCAATTTTACTTTACACTAATTTGTCACATTTCGTGTAATTAATCAATTAAATTATTTACTAATTCATTTTCCTTTTGATAAGTAATTATAAGTTCATGTAATGCTCTTGTCATTGATACATATAAAAGTTTCATATCTAACATACTTTTAATATCATAATTATCTAAATCATTAATTATTACCGCATCAAACTCTAATCCCTTAGATAAATAACTTGGTAATATACATATTCCACCATTATACTTAGTATTTTTATTAGTAATTAAATCAATATCGAAATTATTATTCTTAATTAATTTATAAATATTAGCACTCTCTTTTTCATCTTTACAAATTATAGCAATACTTTTATAATCATTTTCTTTAAAATAATTTATTTTATTAACTAGATAATTAATTTTATCTTCATCACTAACTTTATCTAATAAAACATTATTACCATGTCTTAATACAGCTTTAGCATCACCATAGCCAAAGTATTTAGAAACAATATTAGCACTATCCATAATTTCACAAGTAGTACGATAACTTTTATTAAGCCAATCTAAATTACAATCAGATGCAAATATTTTATCAATAACACTTTCCCAATCATCAATACTTTGATAAGAATATATAGATTGAGCTAAATCACCAAAGATAGAAAATGTACTATTCTTAAATAATTTTTTTATAACATAGAAATGATATAAGCCCAAATCTTGAGCTTCATCCACAACTACATGGACAAATTTATCATAATTTTTATAACCTTGAAATATTAGATTTAAATGAATTAATGCTGGTAAATCTTCATAACCTAAAGTCTTTTTATTAATTGATTCTAGAGTACTCTTTTTAAGTAATTCAGTATCACAATCATCTGAATCTATATACTTTTCACAATTATTAATAAAATTTTTATATAATTCTAAAATTTTTAAATTATAATCTTTAAAATATTCATTTATAATTTTATCAATATGTATAATTTCTTTATTAAAATCTTCTGTTATATCTAATATTTCTTGTTTTCTTATTTGATCTGTACTATTTAAATATTCATCTTTATATTTTAACCAATAACGATATTTAATATCATCACCATAATTTTTAATATAACTTTTCCCATACTTAATAAGTAATTTTATGGAATTATTTATTCCTAAATCTTTTTTACTTAAATAATCTTTAATAACTTTTTCATCAAATAAAGATATACCTTTATATTTGATTGGTCCATGAATAATATTTTTTTCTAATTCTTTAATATATTTTTTAATTGCATCTTTATATTTTAAAGAAGATTTATACTTAATTATTTTGGTATTTAAATTATTATTTAAAATACTTTCAATTCGCATATTTTGATCAATTATTTTTATCTTTTCACCAAGATAATTATTAACAACATCTAAAAAAGTATATTGTGATACAGAATTAACTTCCAAATCTGGTAATACTGATGAAATATAGTCCATAAAATAAGCATTGGGGCCAATTACTAAAAAAGCACTCTCTTGATAATTTTTTTGTTCATTATAGACAAGATAAGCAATACGATGAAGAGCAACAGTTGTTTTACCAGAACCAGCTGTTCCTTGAATAATATTATTCTCTCTTAAATCTTTTCTTATAATATGATTTTGTTCACTTTGGATAGTAGCAACAATATTTTTAAGTCTTTTATCTGCTGATACACTTAAATATGGCTTTAAAAGTTCATCATTAGATATAGCATTCACATCTTGGAAATTAATTAAAGCACCCATTTTAATTTCAAATTGTCTTTTTAATTCTAAAGTACCTTTAATAATACCAGATGGAGATTTATATTCACACTCTCCAACATTAGAATCATAATACAAACTTGAGATGGGTGCACGCCAATCAACTGTTATAGGATTTTCATTACTATCCAAAATTCCTACTTTACCAATATAACAAATATCTTTCTTGTTATATTCGTTCTTGAAATCAATTCTACCAAAGTAAGGATTATCAATATACTTATTAAGCATTCTTACTTTACTGCCAAATTGATTTAGTAAATTTTCTTGCATAATGGGATCATTTTTATAAACTTTCGCTACATTACGCATTTTTGTTTCATAGTCAAAGATGAGATCTTGGTACATTTTTTGTACGCTTTTCAACTTCTCTTTTTCAATTTCTAGGTTGGTCATAATTTTTTTACACCTCCTTAGAAATAATCTTTAAAAACTAATCACAAGTCTAACATATCTTAATTTAAATGTAAAGAATTTTTATACATATTTTTCCATATTTCTAATTCTTCTTCTAGCATAGTTAGTATTAGCATTTTTGAATAATTCTTGTCTATCAATATAAGCATTTTCACTAGTAAGTATTCTTACTCGATCATTATTTTCTAGTACATAATCATTTTTAACTGGTTCATCATTAACAATTGCTCCGATCATTGAATGGCCTACTTCGGTATGAATACGATAAGCAAAGTCAACAACTGTTGCTCCTTTAGGAAGTTCAATTATTTCTCCTTTTGGTGTATAAACATATACTTTTTCAGAGAATAATTCTTTTTCTACTTCTCTTATAAATTCTTCATTATTACTAAATTTATTATCTATATCCACTAAAGATTTATAAAATTGAAATTTTTCTTTTAACTCTTCTTGCATAATAATTCTCGTATTACCATTTTTTATTTTAAAATAACTAGGTAAACCAAAACTTGCAATTTGATCCATTTCATATGTTCTTATTTGAGTTTGGACTAATAAATTTTCAGGTCCAAATACAGTTGTGTGTAAACTTTGATATAAATTAGTTTTAGGATTACATATATAATCTTTAAATCTTTTTGGAACAGGATGATACATACTATGAATAAGGCCTAAAGCTTTATAACAATCAAGTGATTCTGAAACCATTATTTTTAATGAAAATAAATCATGAATATTATTTAATTTTTGATGTTGCTCATATAAATATTTATATATACCATAAATATTTTTAGTTCTAATTTTTATATCATTATTTAAATCATATTCTAATAATTTATTATGAATATTATCTTGCATTTCTTCTAAGATAGGGTTTTTTTCTCTTTCTAGTTCTCTTTGAATTGCTAAAGTATCACAATATTCACTTGGTTTTAAATATTGAAGTGATAAATCTTCAAGTTCACTTTTTATTCTATATGCTCCAATATAATAAGCAAGTGGCACAAATAAATTCATTGTTTCTAAAGCATTTTCTCTTTGTTTATATGGTGTTTTATATTGTAAAGTTCTCATATTATGTAATCTATCAGCAAGTTTAATAATAATTATTCTTACATCATCTTTTATACTAGTAATAATTTTTCTCGTATTAGCATTATTAAGTTCTTCTTTAGTACTAAAATTCATTTTAGCAAGTTTAGTAACTCCATCAACTAAATTGGCAACTTCTTCATTAAAATGCTCAGAAATATACTCTTTAGGAATACCTGTATCTTCTAAAGTATCATGTAAAAGGCCAGCACAAATTGTATCTCGATCAGCATGTAAACCTGCTAAAATATACGCAACATTTAATGGATGTATAATATATTCTTCTCCACTTTGACGATACTGACCAGCATGTAAAGTTCTTGCACATTTATATGCTTCTTTTATTAACTCTTTGTCTTCTTCACTATAATCTGTCAATAATTTTTCTAAATCTTCATATTCCATATAAACCTCCATAATAAAACAGCAACCAAACTCATTTTAGTTGCTGTATACTACATAATTATTCATAAAAAGTCCGCATGAAAAGATATTAGTTAAAAATATAATGAGCAAGTAATAATGTTTAAATAAAATATTTTTCATATCCAAACCTCTCAGTAAATTTTCTATAAATTTAACTCTTTTTTAAAATAATGTCAATAGTTTTTTAATATAATTTAAAATTATGTTGTTTATCTACCCTAAACTATGATATACTAATTACAGGAAGACGTGAAATAACGTCACCTATGTAATAGCTTGACG
>CANRQF010000045.1 GCA_947632715.1 uncultured Bacilli bacterium
TCTAATGTTACAATAGCATTTGGATATTTTTTAGCATATATGAGAGTTGGATTGACTATTTCTTTTGTGGAATAAATACCATCTTCAACTTTAAATAATTCTTTCTTTTTTAATTTTTTTTCAATATTATATCTGTTTTTTTCAATTTCTAAAAGTTCTTTATAAGAATAAAGCATATTATCACTTCCTTGTATTACAATTTTATCATAAACCTCGGTAATTAGCAATCGATTACCAAGGTTTATGCTTATTTTTAAAGTGTTAATCAAATTTAATTATAATAAAAGATACTTTTATCAAGTACCTTAAACTCATGGATTTAATTACTAAAATTGTCATTTCTTCTGCTTTTGAATTTAGTCTATACCTCCATGTCCAACATCAATTGCAACCTTCTTTGTAGCTCTTTCATCCATTATGAATCACCTATTATAAGGTATAGAAAGTTATTATTTAGTGAATTATTTATTTTTTTTATTATTATTCAAATACAATAATTGCATATATATAGTATATTTCCTTACATATTAAAAATTTCCATATTATTTTTTTGAACTTCAAACAATATTTCTTCAAGTTTATTATAAATTATATTTTGTAAATCCTCATCTGATATAACGTCTAACACTCTTACACTTCCATATAATGATAAATATTTTGAAATAACAGTATAAATATTTCGCGTTCCAACACCTCTTTCACATTTATTAAATGCATCCATATATTCAAGATTATTTGCATATTTATCATATAACTTCTTTTCAGCTTTAACAGCATTTAATACAATATGTTTATTATTTGAATTTGCTCTCCATGTTAATTGTCTTATTCTTTCGTGATTTTCAAATACAAATCTAGTATATAAATATTTATCTTCTAATAATTCATCATCTACTGTTAATTCCGTCCAAAAATATAATCTAGAATTTGCTCCAAAGAAAATTCCTCTTCTTTTACCTTGTGTAAATAACCACATATTATTGAAAGTTGATGATGACTTAATTGGCATAGCTTGGGTTGTAACTTTATAACATTTATTTAGATTAATCCATGCCCAAAACCTTTCGTCCGTAATAATACATCTAGGTAAATCTTTTAAAGATTCATATAAAATTATAGCATTATCAAATTCTACTTCTTTATAATTATCATTCAAGGATATTTTTAACTCAAAATCGTTTATTTTTTCTTTCTTTATATCATAAATCTTTCCACTATAAATTTCTTGAATCCAACTAGAATCAAATTTATTTTCTTTAATGTACTCCGATACTCTATCGCTATTTTCTCTTAAAGTTTCCAATGCTTCATCAGTCATAAAAGAAATATTAATAGTTTTATTCATATTATTCTTCCTCCATTTCATTAGGAATGATATTAGTAACAATTTCATAAAAATCATCAATTGAACTAGTAATACAATTATTCATTAAACTTTGCGCTAACTCTAGTGGTACAAGTTGCTTAAAAGTTTCATAATCTAAATCCACATTATAAATCTTTTTGTAACTTACAACAATTGATTTAAACCAACCATATTTATCTATAATATCATCTATTTCTGTTTCATTTGGAAACTTTTGAATTTCACTAAAAGCATAAGTTAGAGAAGGAATAACAAGAGTAGAGAAAAATATACTTTGAAAAGTTTCTTTATCTTTAAGCGCATCATAATGATCAAATGGCTTTTCAGGCAATATTATTTTTATTTTTCTATCAGTTAATTCAACTTTCATATTATTTAAATTTTGATCAAAACTTTTTATAACAGAAAATATTGATGCTACTTTGTTATCTTCTTTATCGTCATACTCTATTTTTAACGTTATACCATCATCAACTGCGAATATACTATATTTTTCTATCATAAAAGAATAGCCATGGTAAGCATCTTGCATATCTTGACTTGAATAATTTTCAATGTCTTCTGTTGCATAGACAAAACAAGATATTTCTACCTTATCGTTTAAATCTTTTATTGGTATTTTTATATCAATAGGATTTATAAATATTTCAAATTTTTTTCTATAAATAGTAGATGAACATTCCACAATTACTACAGCCTTTAATTTTTGAAGATTAAAATATTTCAACAAATCTCTACTATCTGTTTCAATTTTAACATTTTTAATTATAAATAATTCTGTTGTCTCTTCGAGTTCATAACTAAATGAAAAATTAGAATTTTTATATGAACTCATATTACGAGATTTATTCAAAATTGGATATGGTGGAACTTTTTTACCTAATTGCATATAATTTCACCTCACAAGCATAAATATCATTTAAATTTGTATAAACTTCTATTTTATACATTGTATCTTTTTTTAGATTCATATTTACAATTTTTCCATTTTCTACTTTTCCATTTTCACCATTTATAACACAAGAATTTATAAATGCTTTATACTTTTTATCAGTATCGTCAAGATAATACATTTCTAATTCGCAATTATTTTCATCATATATCGAATTGAAGCTAATTGCATATTTACCAATTTTTTTATTTAAAACAAATATGGTAGATTTAATTCCAGATAAAGAAACCTCTTTCATTATTTCATCGTTTCCTTCTGAAGAATACCCGGTTTCATTTTTGGAATCATGAATATCTGCTCCAGAATGTTCGTTATGGCCTTCAGGTATAGGTGAAACATTATCAACTTCTTCATCAATATGTACTCCAATATCTGGTTGATTAGAAATAGCATTTTCATCTTCTACTTCACCAAAGGAATTTTTAACTTTATTTTTTATAACACTAATTATATGTGGCTTATTAGATTCGACTTCTGAATTAGATAAAGGAATATCGATAGAATTATCTAAATCTGGTAATAGATCACCAGCTCCTTCCATATCTATCTCTTCATTTTTACCATTCAACAAGCATTCATTTGCATATTCAGATATAGTTCTTTCTAATTCATTTAATAATTTTCTCATTAATTTTCTATCATCAGGATTCAATCGAAGATATTCCCAATCAGTATGTTGAGGATTTTCTATATCAATTAAAGTCTTATTTAATTTATTTTCTGGTATTATACATAAAGCAGAACATGGTACTGCACAAGCGACATTAAATTCTTTTATCTTCATATATGGATATCTAACCATAGAACATTTCTTAGTAGCTAAATATTCATCTTCTCTATTAAATTCTCTAATATAAACTTCAAAATTACCATATCCATCAATATTAAATTCTTTTTTATGAACATAATCATTATTTAAAAGAATATATTGACTTATAATTTTTCTTTTATCTTTAACACCATTAATATACTTTTCATTATATACAATATCTTTTAATGTGTCTTTCGTTAATAATACATCATCAACTTCAACACCTAGTTTACCAAAATATATAGCACACATAAAACTATCTAAAACTTTAGTTATTATATCTTTTTTCCATGATTCTTCAATTTTAAATCCTAAAATATATATATCTGTTCCTGTTTCAGTTCTAATAAAATCTTTATCTAATTTTAAATCATCTAGAATTGGTAAAACTTTTTCAGTTCTTGAATAATAACCATATCCTGTTGTACACAATAACTCATTATCTAGAGGTCGGGAAGCTAATTTAGAAATTCCTAAAAAAGCCTCTTTCATTATTCATATTTAATGTAGAATAGAAAACAGTCTGAATTTGACTATTCACAAATGAGGCAAATTTACCAATACCTTTTGAACCACCATTAATTCCATTTTCTTTTGTTGTTTGACCATTTCCTTTAGTTAATCTATAAAAGGCCTTGTCTCTTGAATTACTTTGTACACCTTCCAATCCCTTTGTATTAAAATCACTAATTCTTAGACATGGAATACTTTTATTTTTTAAATATTCAAGCATATTATTAAATTGAATATATTGTCGACTTCCCTCTATATTTGAATTTCTACATTCTGTAATTTCATTAATTAAATCATTTATGCCAGGAATATCTTTTGTATTCATATAAAACACTTTAAACTGAATTAAAACTGCGTTTTCATTTTTTTGAGCATCTATTGAATTTTGACATGATTCTCTAGCTAATGAAGCAATAGGATCTTTTTTAAAAGTTTCCATATCAGTAGAATCTAAACCATTATCATTACCATAATTGTTTTCGATAAATTTCCATTTAGGCTTATCTTTAAAAAATAATTCATTAAACATTTTACTACACCTACAATTCTATTTTTCTATTTTTTCCTTTCTTTTTAAATTCTTCTTTTTGCCTATCCAATTCTTTTTGTAATGTATCAAACATTTTATCTATTTGTTCATCTGTATATTCATAAAATGATGAATTCGATAGATTATGAAGTTTTGAAATTAAATCAATAATCTTATTTATTCTATTTTCTGCAATTCTTTTAAAGTTTTGTTGTTTTATAGTTTCCATAAACACCTCCAAAATCAACTATATAATATCACAAATAGCAAATAATTGCAAAATATTTTTAAAATATTTTGCAATTATTATAAAGTTTAAAATAAAAATGGAGATTTTTTCTCCATTAAAATTTTATTTATCAAAATTTTCATCAAAAGTAGTAGTTAATTCTATAATCCATTTAACCCAAGCTATTACAGTACTTGTTCTTCTTTCTGCCGTTCCAATTGAATTGATTTCATCTCTATCTTCATAAATAATTTTTGCTATTTTTGAATAATCAAAATCAAAATTTAATAAATATTGCTCAAGAGCATAATTAAAAGGTTTATGAGATAAAATAATGCTAATAATTGCTAAATTTTTATTTTTGTGACTCATTTGCATTATACTTTTTCCACGATCAGATAATTTGTAGTTTTTATCTTTTACAACTAAACCTAAATATTGGGCAGCAGCTAAATAATAATTTGCTTGTCTAATGTCAAATTCATAAATATCTGCAATATCACTTGAAGATAACTCTTGATTATTTAATTCATTGATTAAATCTAAAACTCTATAAAAAGAATTTGCCTGTGGAAAAGGAATATTATTATCCTCTTTAACAACTTCAACTTGATTCATAATATTTTGTATGTCACCAACTTCGATTGGATTATATATTTCATCTAAAATATATCTTTTAATGTTCTTTAATCTAATACTATTATAATTATTTTCATCTAAAAATTCATAAATAAAAAAATTAAATATATTATCATGTTTAATTAACATAATCGGAATTATTTCTTTATTGGTCATTCTTTTCCAAACTTTATATGGATAATATAACTGTCTTATTATAAAATCTTTCATATAATGATTTTTTACTTCAAATATTACAAATTTACTTATTCCCTCATAGCTACCATCTATTTCCATTTGAGAATTTTGAACATCCACATCAAATTTATTATTATCTTTTAAAGATATTTGATAACTGAATTCACCTGTTCCCATTCTTCCTTGTATAGTAGGTATAACTTCTTCTCCAACAATATCTTCAATCATTCCAGAAATATATGCAGAATTTAATGATATTGCTTCACTGGGAATACTATTATAATTAATTGTTGAAATAAAGTCTGGCAAATATCTTGTTTCAACATCTAAATCATTATTTAATTCAATGGGTTGATAATTTTGAAATTTACCAATAATATATGAACCACGCTTGATTGGCAATATTGCTAGATTGTTTTCGGCAAAAATTGTTGGTAAATTTTCGCTACTATCAAACTTAGTCATCAATCTTGGTTCTCTTCCCGATTCTTTAATTTGATCAGCAGTAATTTCAAAAAAGCCATTTTCTTCTATCACACTAATAATATTAAATTTTTTAAACAATTTATTCCATGCTTTATTATTCTTTGATATCCAATTTTCCAATAATCAAAACCTCCTCAACTTCACCACGCTTTTGAGCATTACTATTTATATTTCTTCTTGCATTAACCGTATTTATTGTATAAGTTACATATTTTGTTTTATCACTATATAAATTAACAATAAAAGGGGTTTTTGAGTTACTTACCATAATATAACATCCACGTTCAATTAATTCATCACACATATTCTTTAAACGCATTTGATCAGACCTTGAAAAACCATTTTTTGTATATCCAACAAAATTAACTTGTTCGTCATATTGATCATAAGGAGGATCTAAATATATAAATGAGCCCTTTGGAGCATCTATACAAGCATCATAAAAATCTCCTGATCTAAATTCAATTTTATTTTCATTAAAATATTTATTTATTGCTCTTAGAACCGGTTCATTACATATACAGGGATTTTTATATGCTCCAAATGGGGAGTTAAATTGACCAGCACTATTCATTCTAAACAAACCATTATAACATGTTCTATTAAGATATATTAACCTTGCAGCTCGTTCTACTGAATTCCAATTTTTATATTCTTCAGTCCGATCAATAGCTCTTATTTCATAATAACTTTCCGAATCGTTTTTTGTTTCATAATATTTTAATTTTTCTATTAATTCATCCAAATTATCTTTTATACATCTATAACAATTTATTAAATCTTCATTATAATCATTAATCACTGCCTTTGTTGGTTGCAAATGAAATAATACCGCTCCTCCTCCTATAAAAGGTTCATAGTAAGTAGTAAATTTTTTAGGGAAAAATTTTTCTAACTGAGGAATTAACTGCCTTTTTCCTCCAGCCCATTTTAAAAATGGTTGTAATAATAAATTTTGTTTTTTCTTCATTTTTACCACCTACCATTTCAATAGTAATTATACCATAATTATTAAAATATTTCTTTCAATTTATATCATTTTTCTTATTTTTCATTAATTTTTTCACAATAAAAGATACTTATCATTTCTTAAGTATCTTATAACAATTAAGCATTGCATTTCTTTATATAAAGTAATCCTAAACTACTTGCAACTGCTAATCCTAAATATAAGAAAATATTTATATCTGCTGTTGCAGGATTTTCACCCTTTTTAGGTGGTAAAGTAGTATATATATCTACACCATAGTTAGCTTTTATATTACAAGCCCATAAATATCTAAATGAAGTAGCATTAGATGCATCAATACTAAGTTCAACAAAATCAGTTGTTCCTAAAGTTTCTCCATGATCAAGTACTGTAAATTTTACTTTAATTTTATTATTTTCTTTTTTAAACTCCCATTTATAAGTATAAACACCATCCTCATCAATTGTAGCAATTGGTGCTTTATTTTTATACCAACCTGCTGTTAAAACAAATTTATCACCTGATTTTTGTGTCATTACTACTGCTTCAGTTAAATACTCTTCTTCTTTATTATCTTCTTTTTTATTTATGGCAACAGACATTTCAAATAATTCGTCATTTTCATAATCAGCTAAATTAAGTCCTATATAAACCTCTTCATTAATTCCATCACTTAATTTAGCTTTACTTGCTTTATTAAATGGTCCTTTCTTCATTCCATCTACTTCTTCTGTTTCTCCTTTAAGATTAGTTATATTAGACGACTTTTGTGTCTTTGTTCCATAGTTTTCGATTGCTTGCCAATCCTCGTATTTCCATGTAGTTAATGCTTTAACTGATGAATTAAATGAAAACATTAACAGAACAAAACATATACCCCAAACAAAAAATTTTTTCATAACTCTACAACATCATTTAAAAATGATTTAACTCCTTCCTCTTAATAAACTTATATGTTATATTTTAAAAATTATTATTACATATTTGTATTTTTTTGTTTCTTTATTAATTTAGCATGTACTACTAATCTTTTACTTGAATTACCATAACAAGTTGATAAGGTAAGAATTTTATCATTAATATTAACTTCTGTATTAATGGAAGCAGTATTTCTTTCTTTCATTGTATCAATCCATTTTTGTTTTTCATTAACTCCATTAAAATTTGTTGTAATATAATAATCTTCTATTTTGATTGTATAAATTGAAAAAATTTGAAAAAGATAATTTTCTTTTAAAGTTGATAAAAAGATTACATAATTATCTTTATTATTTTGCCAAGATGGTAACAAAATATTTTTAAGAGTTCCAAACATAGTGCCATCTAATCTTCTATGCCCATATATAACTGTATTATCACTTAATTCATCAATACTATTACGATAATCCATAAAAATCCATCCGGCTTTATTTTGCTTTTTATCAAATGAATGTTTTAAATAATAATTATTATCACTTGCTTTTACTACTGGATAATTTACTAAAGTATTATTTATATGAATAAATGCTACTGTATCATTATTTTTAGTTAGCAAATTAGAAAAATCAACTTGATAAAAAGGCATTTTAACATAATAATAGTAATTGCTATTTTTATCTTTAGGAGGATTAATAAGTTCACCTAAATCATTGTTATTACTTAAAATAGTATTATCTTTAATATCTTTATTTATTTTCTTAATTTTATAATTATCTATACCCCAATTAAATATGGTATATAGAGAAATAAAAAGTATACTTATACATACTAATATTGATATATTTCTTACTAATTGTTTATTTTTATGTTTCTTAAAATTCATACCATTTTTATAATATTCATCAATAGAAATATACTTTTTCAAGTTATAATCACCCCATATATTACTAAAATATTCTTATGAAAAAGAATATTAATTATTACTCTATTCTATTAAAATTAGCATACAAATTATTTTCTTATATAATCTTTTTTCTAAATAATATAAAGATTATGTTATAACCCGAGTTTGACAGATAAAATAATTAAAAAACATCATTTTGCCTAGTATTTATAAGGCTTTGTGATGTTTTAATTTCAATATTTTATTTACGTCACATAAAAATGTCTTTGTTTAATGCATTTTTAAATTTATCTATTTTATCTATGGTAGTTAAATCAGGCGTTTCTAACCCTAATGATTTAACTATTTTTGTAATTTCTTCTGATGGTGTACTTATTAGACAAATCCCATTTTTATCTGAACACGCTTTTAGATTATTAAGTGCTTCCTTTATTTTTTCAGCTGTTAAGCCTTGTTCCCATCCATCTACATTAAGGGTGGATTTATTTTCATATTTTAGTATTTT
>CANRQF010000046.1 GCA_947632715.1 uncultured Bacilli bacterium
ATATTGAAAATCTTATATTCAATGTCATTCCTTCTTTGTAATTCTACTTTACGTTAAATTTTTATGCGATTGCCTTATATATAATTAGTAGAATGCAAGCTTAGTGCTTGCCAACTTTCTTCTTAAAATTATTGTTTATGATCTTAATATAAAAGGAAATCACCTAACTCAGCATTGAATTAGGTGATAAACATTACATAATGGTGACACTCAACAAGGAAATATTGAATGTACCTTTTTTGTTTTATGCAAGTTTCCTTGCTAAATACATAATACCATAAATTTATATTATTCACAATTAATAGTAATTATTACCAAAATCTTATATTATATATGAAAATGTCCGTTGCCAATTAATTTTACTTATTATATAATTAATTTAGGAATATTTAATAGTTGGGTGCTACCTCTATCTTTATAGAATGGAGGTGATGTTTTAATGAATAAGAAAGATTTTTTAATCTTTTTTTTAATCGTTGTCATCCTTTTACTTATAGCATTACTTTTCGTAATTCTAAATTAAAATTGCACCTAACTCAAACAGTATGAATTAGGTGCTATGCAAATTATTGGGTAACACTCAACACTGCAATATTGAATGTTCCTTTTTTATTTTATGCAAATTTTTCTTGATAAATACATAATACCATAAATTTATATTATTTACAAGTAATAGTAATTATTACAAAAATCTTATATTATATATGAAAATGTCCGTTGCCAACTAATTTTACTTATTATATAATTAATTCAGGAATATTTAATAGTTGGGTGGAGCCAATCTTCTAAAAAGAAGGGAGGCGATAATATGACTAAGAAAGATCTTTTAATTTCATCCTTAATCATTATTATTTTCCTTTTATTATTTTTACTATTTATAGTTTTAATATAAAAGAAATCCACCTAACTCAATTTGCTTGATTTAGGTGGAGTCAAACATATTTGGCAACACTCAACATGCGATATTAAATGTTCCTTTTTTATTTTATGCAAGTTTCCTTGCTAAATACATAATACCATAAATTTATATTATTTACAAGTAAAAGAAAGAGCCATTATTTGGCTTCTTCTTGAGCTCTTGTTTCTCTAATTACTGTTATCTTTATAGTACCAGGATATTGCATTTCTGCTTCAATTTTATCCTTCATTTCTCTAGCAATTTTATAACTTGTTAAATCATCTATTTCATTTGGTTTAACCATGACACGAATTTCTCTTCCAGCTTGCATTGCATAAGCTTTTTCAACGCCTTCAAAAGAATTTCCTATTTCTTCAAGTTGTTCCAAACGTTTAATATAATTTTCAAGTGAATCATTTCTAGCACCAGGTCTTGCTGCAGATAAAGTATCAGCGATTGATACTAAGACAGCGATAACTGATTTTGGTTCAACATCACCATGATGTGAAACAATTGCATCAATGACAGTTTCATTTTCATGATATTTCTTAGCAATTTGTTCGCCAACTTCAACATGGCTTCCTTCAATTTCAAAGTCAATGGCTTTTCCAATATCATGAAGTAAACCTGCTCTTTTGGCTAGATTAACATTTTCTCCTAATTCAGAAGCCATTAATCCACATAGATTAGCTACTTCAATGGAATGTTTTAAAGCATTTTGACCATAACTTGTTCTAAAATTAAGTTTACCAACTAAATTAATTAGTTCACTATCCATTTTAGTAATACCCAAATCAGTAATGGCATTATTACCTATTTCGGTAATTCTACTATAAACATCTTTACAAGTTTTTTCATAAACTTCTTCAATTCTACTTGGATGAATACGACCATCTTTTATTAATGTTTCAATTGTAATTTTAGCTATTTCTCTTCTTAAAGGATCAAATGAAGATATTACAATTGCTTCTGGAGTATCATCAATAATTAAATCAACACCAGTAACTGATTCAAAAGTTCTTATATTTCTTCCTTCTCTACCAATTAATCTACCTTTCATTTCATCATTAGGTAAATCAATTGTAGAAACAGTTTGAACAGATACAACATCATCTGCATATCTTTCCATACTACCTACGATTAATTGTTTTGCTTTATCATTGGCTGTAATTTTTGCTTTTTCTTCTTCTTCACGAATATATTCAGCTATTTCTAAAGACATTTCTGATTCAACTTTAGCCATAATTAAATCATGTGCTTTTTCTTTACTCAACCCACTAATTTTTTCTAATTCTGATAATTCTTCTTTTAATATTTTCTCAATCTTATCTTCTTTTTCTTGTATACTTTGTTGTTTAACTAACAAATTATTTTCTTTTTCTTCAAGAGCAAGATCACGTTTTTGCAACATTTCTTCTCTTTTATCTAAATTATTTTCTCTACCTATAAGTCTATCTTCACTATCTTTGATTTCTTGTTTTTTTTCTTTAATCTCATCGTTAGTTTGTTGTTTTAATTTATATGATTCTTCTTTTAATTCTAAAAGAGTATCTCTTTTATGTTTTTCAGCTTCTTTTTTGGCTTCTTCTAATAATTTATTAGCGTTATTTTGAGCACTTACACCTCTCAAATGATTAATAACTAATAAAGCTATGGCTCCAATAACAATACCAAGAAATAGAAATAAGATTGGAACGGCTATATTTTCCATTCTCTCACTCCATTTCTTTCTATAAATAAAAATTAATTATCTACAATCTTATTATAATAAAAATTACCCTTTTTAGCAAGTGAAATTATTGTGTTAAAAAAAGAAGAAATTTAATTTTCTTCCTTTTTAACTTTTTCTTTATTGAAACCATAATGTTCGTAAATTTTTTCTTCAATTTCCTCTGCCATATCGGGATTACCACGAAGTACTGCTTTGGCATTTTCTTTGCCTTGGCCTATCTTTTCGCCTTTATAAGCATACCATGCTCCGGTTTTTTCAATAACATCTATCTCACTACCAATGTCAACAAGTTCACCTTCATGAGAAATACCTTCACCATACATAATATCAACACATGCTGTTTTAAATGGTGGTGCAACTTTATTTTTTACTACTTTAATATTAGTTCTATTACCAAGTACTTGTTCTCCTTGTTTTATTTGTTCACCTCTTCTTATATCAAGACGAATAGTGGCATAAAACTTTAAAGCTCTTCCCCCTGGTGTTGTTTCAGGATTTCCAAACATTACACCAACTTTTTCTCTTAATTGGTTAATAAATATTGCTGTTGTATTTGTTTTATTTAGAGTTCCAGATAATTTTCTTAGGGCTTGGGACATAAGTCTTGCTTGAAGTCCAACATGGCTATCACCCATTTCACCATCTATTTCCGCTTGTGGTACTAATGCTGCTACTGAATCAATAACAACTAAATCTATTGCTTCACTTTTAACAAGGGCGTCACAAATTTCCAATGCTTGTTCTCCTGTATCAGGTTGACTTAATAAAAGTTCATTAATATCAACACCTAAACTTTTAGCATAAACAGGATCAAGGGCATGTTCAGCATCAATAAAGGCCGCCCTTCCACCTGCTTTTTGCACTTCAGCAATCGCATGAAGTGCTATGGTTGTTTTACCAGATGATTCAGGACCATATATTTCAATAATTCTTCCTTTAGGAAAACCACCAACACCTAAGGCAATGTCTAAAGCAATGGAACCACTACTTGTAACATCAATTTTAATATGTTCATCAGCACCTAGCTTCATAATTGCACCGGCACCAAATTGTTTTTCTATATCTTTTAAAACTTGTTCTAGAGCTTTATCACTATTTTTTGTTTCTTTTACATCTTTTGCTTTCATAATTTCTCCTTCACTCTCTGACAATTACATTTTACCCTAGAAATTTTATAATGTCAACAAAAAACGAACTAATGTTTTAATTTTTCTTTCTTTTTGTTCACTAACTGATGTATCAACAATATATCCTAATTCTTCTAAATATTCATTATGATTCTTTAATCGCATTTCTTCACTAATTTCATCTTGAAAGTATAAGCCATAACTATGAATTTTATTAACTATTATATCTTTATAACTACTTAAATATGGAATTATTTCCAACTCACTAATTTTATATTTAATTAAATCTTCTATAACATATATATCATAATGAAATAATATATTAGCAAGTTTAGTTGGAAATATTTCCCATATTTCTCTTTTTAATAAACCTTTTTCTTCTTCAAATTTCATCTTTATATTTAATTTATGTATTTTATTCAAAATATCGGTTTGACATGCTAAACCTAAAAAAGGGGTATTATTAAATGTATAATATGATATATTAAGTAATTCTTCTATTGTATTAATTCCATAATTTTTTAAAACATTATAAGTTCTATTTTTTAAATTTAACATTCTTATATCATTTTTTATAAAATTGGAATTAAAATTCATTCCCAAATGAAAACCTAATTCATTTATTCTTTCTTCAATTTTTTTAACAGTTTCAGGACCAAAAAAATACATTTTTTTTAAATCATATTTACTATATTTTACTAAATCCATTATTGTATATATATTATTTCTAAGTAAAACATTACTAATTCTATTGGATAATAACAAGGCATATATACTTGAATTTAAAGTTATATTATTTGAAAAAAATTCTCCTAAAACAATAAAAACATAGTTATCTATTCTAACTCTTTGACTCCATGATAACTCTTCATTTATGATCATTAAATATTTTCTTATATATAAAGTATCTAATTCATTTAATGGATAAACTTTATCTATTTTAATATCTAATAATTGTTCAACAAAATTATTAATTATTTCATCACTACCAACATTATCCACATAATTGACTTTACCTTTTAAAATAGTTTTAATTTCTTCAATCCCCATATTTACCTCCCTGATTTATTAAAATTATTCATTTTTTTCACGATAATTATTTCCTAAAAGTTCAATATCATCTGTTAAATATTTTATTCTTTCAATAATTCTTTTTGCTTTTAATATATCTTCTGCTTCTTTAGTAATACTTAATGTCTTTTCTAATTCATCTATTTTTAAATTAGATGTAAAAAATGTAGGCATTCCTTTATTCATTCTTGTTTGTAATATTGTCCCAATTATTTCATCTCTTCCCCATTCCGTTACTTTTTCAGCTCCAATATCATCCAATAAAAGTAAAGGAATATTTTCTAAATTATACAATATATCTCCCACTAAATTTAAATCTTCTTTTAAATGTCTTAGTAATTCTGGAACATATACTATTTCACATTCAACTTGATATTTATTTTTTATTTCATTAAACAATGCAGCAATTAAATAAGTTTTACCTGTTCCAAAATTACCATGTAAATATAATCCTTTACTAAATTCATAAGGATTATATTTATCAAAATAGGCTTTTATCCATTTAATAACATCTGCTCTATTTTTAGTAATTTTAATATCTTTCATTTTAGCACTAGCTAAAATATTATTATTTGTTTTTCTTGCTTCCATCTCTTTAAATGCTTCTTTTTGATATTTACAAGGAGTATAAGTAAATATTAAATTACTTTCTTTTACTGATGGAAAATATACATATCCTTTAATTTTATTTTGACAACTATACAAATTTTTGCATTTTTTACAATTATGTAATTCTTCTACTGTATCTTTTAATTTAATAGTATTTTTAAAAGCTTGATCTTCACTTATTTTTAATTTTTTTACCAAAGTTTTATAATCTTCATCTAACAAAGCCTCTCTAAATTCATTCTCTTGTTCTAATTTAAAACTTTTACTATCATCTTTTAATGTCATCTTACTTAAACTCCTTTAATAAATTATTTAATTCTTCTTCTTCTTCCTTAGTCATAGTTCCTTCTTCAATTTTTTTATCTACCCATACTGGTACTTGAGAAACAACTTTTTTAGTGACACCAGTTTTCTTAGAATTTTTATGATACTCTTTTTCCGCAAATTCCATTGCATCTTTAGCAGTTTTTAATCCTGCTCTTTGCCATTGACTAGCTATTGTATCTACATAATTATTAGTAAGTTTATTATTATTAATTCTAAGTACATAATCGATTAATACATTTACAACGGCTGTGTTAAGTTCTAAATCTAAACATAAATGTTCAATTAATTTTAAGTCTTTTGCAGATGGATTTATTCCTCCATTTTTTTTCTTTAAAAAATCATAAGGACTCATATTTTCAAAAACAGCAATTAATCTTCCTCTTTTTGTATTATCTCCTAGTGGATTTCTTAAATATTCTGGTTGTGTACGATATATTAAAGTAGGTAGTCCACCTTTCTTAAATTGATAATCTTTTCTCGCTACGATTCTTAAACCATTTTTATCAATATTACCATATTCATTTAATACGCTTCTAATAAGTTCAATCATTTTTAAAGTATCAATATTATATATAAATGCTAAATTATTTATAAATTCTCTTGTTTTCTTATTAAATGCTCTTTCATTTACTAATTCTTTAGGAATACTACTAATAATTTCATCAAAATTAATAGTATTTAACACTGTTATATTATTATTTTTTTTATCAATTAAATCTTCAGACAAATTAAATCTTGAAGTATCATATACTTCATCTAATTTCTTTGTAATTTCTTCAAATTCTTTTAAATCATATTTTGGATATTTATATGATTCTTTTAATCTTTCATATTCTTTATCACCTAAATTATTATAAAGAACTATATTTAATATAGGATGATTAAAAAATTCTTGGGGAGTAAGTGGTGAATATAATTCATAAATATAATCATTTATTTCGCCTTTTTTAACATAAGTTTTGAGTAAGCCAAAGGCTTCTAATGCTTCTCTTGCTATTTTAATATTACCAATTCCACATTTAAGTGATGTTATTAAATGATGATGAATTAAGTCTTTACTCATAATTTGATATAATCCTAGATCATTCCATAATGTAAAATACAATGAAACTGCGAGTGATCCAATTAAAGGTGAATACAAATTAATAATTATATTACGATCATTATCTGTTAAAATACTTTTATTTACTACAATATAACGATCTGCTGGTAAAAGTGTTGTATTTTCCATTATAGAAATCTCCTTTCATGTATTATTATAATGTTTATTTCAATTATTAACAAGATATTTTTATATTTAAAAAAAGTTGATAACTAAATAGTTACCAACAATTTTTAAATCTTAGAACTTCTAGATAAATCTATAATAAAGTAGTAATTTTTTATCTTGGTTATTAACATAATTTTTTATTACGTTATCTTTATTTATTTCACTACTAAAATATTCTTGTATTTCTGCATCTGTTAAAGCTGTATCAAAAATGAGTGCATCAGTAAAAGTAGTATAAGAATATGCATTATGACCCGCAGGATTTGGATTTGCTCCTAATAATATTGGCATACTACTAGGATTTATATTACCACTTATTTTTTCGCTAACTATTTTTTTACCATCAATATATATACTCATTTCACTACCATTATAAACGCCAACAATTGTATAGTATGTATTTAAACTAGGATTATATTTACCTTCTACAGACTTGTAACCAATATCCATTATATATTGTTCAAACATAAAAGAAGAAATATGAAAATAAAATCCACCACCACCAGTTTCCCAGTTGCCAAAAAAATATTGTCCGTGAACTAAATCATTAAATTTTACTCTAGCTATCATTGTCATTGTATTTTGAAAATCATGATTTTCAAGTCCACAATCGATATAACCTTTAGTTTGTTCATCACTTGTAGTTATACCATCACTATCCCAAGAAGCAACATTAGCAATTCCATAATTATTATTACCGCTTAAATCCTCAATATAACCATTCATTTTATACATATCTATAATATATGGATTATCTTTTGTTCCTGTTGTTCCTTCTTTTATTATTATATCTGGTGTAAGATAGAATACTGGACGAACGCTAGCACTATTATTTAAAAATTTTCCATTTAACTTTCCATCTAAATTTACCAAATATGCAATGATACTCCCAGCAAGAGCACGACCATGTTTACTCATTATCCATTCAGATGATGTTTCAGTGTTATAACCATCATTTTTAAAGTATATCCATGATGTCTTAGCATTATCACTATTTTCTGGTATTCCTCCTGGATAAGCATAATAATAATCGTATATATATTGTAATCCTATTTTAGCTTCTATTGTATTTGCAAATGAATTTTCTATACTATATATTGTATTACCATTATAACCACCATCACTTGTAGTATCTCCATATTTCCAATTATGTTCTACTATCTTATTTAACCATTCATTTCCATCTTGTAAATATTCATAATAACTATTTCCTATAAAAATATTTGTATCACCAGATGTTCCAGAAGTTTCACCATTACTTATTCCATTTAGTCTTTTATATAATTTTGATTTATCCCATGTACAATTTGATCCATCAGTTCCACAATCTGTTGTTTTATATTTATCATTCCATTCAAATGCTGTTGTATTTCCTTCTTTAATAACAGTTTCTTTAATTAATTTTAATTCTCCATCTGGGGTAATACCTATTATTCTATACATATATTTATCTATATCTTCAGGTGTCTTACTACAATCTCTTGTTGTTCCAAAACATATCCAATTATTAACATTGTCTGTTCCTTGATATCTATACATATCTCCAACTAAATCATCAGATATAAAACTTGCTGTATCGTTCTTTCTTAAATCTTGCATTATATCTGGCTCTGGCATTTTTAT
>CANRQF010000047.1 GCA_947632715.1 uncultured Bacilli bacterium
GCGCCGTCACTCTGAAACTCAGGGGGTTTTGAACTCTTAAGAGAGGCAGGTGGTAAGATGAAGTCAAGAAACTTAATCAGGATTTTGATTATCATTATTTTTGTATTATTGTATATAATATATATAATTATACAAAAAGACGCATCCTCAGTAGTAATACAAGGATAGCGTCGTTTTAAACATTAAGACGGCGTAATTCATACGCGTCCCTAACTAAATTATATAATAATAAATTAAAAATAACAATGACTTTGTAAACATTCGACAAAATAAGACAAAAGATACCCCCTTTACAAGAGGCATCTTTTATTATTTAATAGAAACTTAAGGGCACTATGATTGCGCCGTCACTCTGAAACTCAGGGGGTTTTGAACTCTTAAGAGAGGCAGGTGGTAAGATGAAGTCAAGAAACCTAATCAGGATTTTGATTATCATTATTTTTGTAATATTGTATATAATATATATAATCATACAAAAAGACGCATCCTTAGTAGTAATACAAGGATAGCGTCACTCGTATAAAGGTGGCGTAATTCATACGCGTCCCTAAATAAATTATATAACAAAAAATATGTTATGGCAAATATATTTTATTACATAAAAAAGGACTATCCTTAGCATTAGTACTAGGATAGCGCCGCCAATCTAAACAAGGTTACGTAATTCATACGTGACCCTAATTAAATTATATAATAAAAGTTTCAAGATAGCAACCTTTTAAATAGAAAAAATTATTCTTTTATTTCTTTGGTATTAAGTAATCATTAATACCATATTTTTCTTCTTTAGTATCGAAAAATAAATCTTTATGAGGTGTTCTATAAGTTAAAAAGATCATAAATAAATAAACGATAATCATAAAAATAATACTAATTGGTTTTTGATATTTTATTTCTTTTAAGTTTTCTATAAAATAACCAATAATATTAACAATTAATATACTTATAAATAAAATAATAAAAGTTACAATCATGTTTTCGCCAAAATTATAATAAATAGGTAAAAATAAAGTTAAATAAATAGGAATACTTATTAATGCTTTAGTAAATATTGTAATTAATAAATTATTGTAAGGAATATGCCATTTTTTTAATAATAAATATTCAATAATGCCAAATAAAAGAAAAGTAGTATAAAGCATTTTCATATGTTCCCAAATACTTTCATTTACTGGAAAAAAGATGGAAGTAAGAAAATTAGGAAAAACATCATAACCAAAATGAGTAATAAAACAGAGAAGAAAAGTTCCAATACTATTTACAATAATCATTTTCTTTAAATTCAATTAAATCACCATATTAATAATATACATTATAATTTTCAAAATATACTTCTTGTGATATAATTTAATTCGTTGGTGAAGTTATGGAAAGATATCAAGAGATAGAAAGAAGTATAATTAAAAAACATCGTAAAGGTATATGGCGAGAATTTACTAAAGCTATAAAAGATTATGATTTAATTAAAGAAAATGATAATATTATGGTTTGTATAAGTGGTGGTAAAGATTCTTTTTTACTTGCTAAATGTATTCAAGAATTACATAGACATGGTAAAATTTCTTTTAATGCTCACTATGTTACAATGAATCCTGGTTATAATAAAGAAAATTATGATAAAATAGTTGAAAATGCTAAAATATTAAATATTCCACTTGAAACATTTGCGAGTGATATATTTGCCGTAGCTAGTAAAATGAATCCAGAAAATCCTTGTTATCTTTGTGCAAGAATGCGAAGAGGACACTTATATAGTAAAGCCCAAGAACTAGGTTGTAACAAAATTGCTTTAGGTCACCATTTTGATGATGTTATTGAAACAACGCTTTTATCCATGTTTTATGGGGCTGAAGTAAAAACAATGATGCCAAAACTTCATAGTGATAATTTTAAAGGGATAGAACTTATAAGACCAATGTATTTAATCAAAGAAAGTGATATTATTGCTTGGAAAAATAGTAATAATTTAACATTCATCAATTGTGCTTGTCCCCTAACTAGTAAAAAACTAACTTGTGATGCTGAAACAGGTAAAAGAGAAGAAATGAAAAAATTAATAAAAATGCTTAGAAGTGAAAATAAAGGAATAGATAATAATATTTTTACTGCTCTAAATAATATAAACATGAATTGTATTTTAGGATATAAAAAAGATGGTAAATATACAAGTTTTTTAGAGAATTATGATGAAGACAAATAATCTTCATTTTGTTCTTTAACATAAATTTACATAATTATTGATAAGTGTTATAATTTAGTCGGTGGTTTTTATGTTAACATTCGAAAACTTTAGTTTAAAAGTTAATGATAAAGAATTATTTAATAATTTAAATTTAAAAATAAATGATGGAGAAATTCATGTTTTAATGGGCCAAAATGGTGTTGGTAAAAGTAGTATTGCTAAGGCATTAATGGGAGATAGTAATTATCAAGTAGATGGTAAAATTATCTATAATGATGAAGATATAACTAATTTAAGTATTTATGAAAGAAGTAAAAGAGGTATTTATTTACTTAACCAATCACCTATGCAAATTGAAGGAGTTACTAATGCTGAAATGTTAAGAGCAGCTCTTTCTAGTGATACTAAAACTCCACTTAATATTTTAAAGTTTAATAAAGAATTAGAAAATATATGTGAAAGTTTAGAATTAGATAAAAGTTTTATTCATAGAGAAATAAATGTTGGTTGTTCTGGTGGTGAAAGAAAAAAAATAGAACTTATGCATATGTGGATGTTAAAACCATCTTTAATAATTCTTGATGAAATAGATTCAGGATTAGATGTTGATGCTATTAAAATAGTTAGTAATTCTTTAAAAAAATATTATGAAACATATAAACCAATAATGCTTATTATTACACATTCAACAACTTTAATTAATAATTTTGATAATTATTTTGTTCATTTATTAAATAATAAAAAAATAGTTAAATCTGGGGATAAAAAACTAGCTTCAGAAATATTAAGTAAAGGATTTAAAGAATTATCTAATACATTTGTTATAAGTGAGAATTTGGAAAATGAATAAATTATTAGTGAGTGATATTATTGATTTAAATAATGATAATTGTGTATTAGAATGTCAAAGTGATAAATTAAAAATAAAGAGTAATGGTAATTGTAATGTCTATTTAATAAATGAAAATATAAATAATTTAGATATTTTAGTTAATGATAATAGTAGTATAAAAGTATATATGATTAATAAAAATGTTAATAATAATATCTTAATTAACATTATTGAAGGTAATAATACTAATGTTGATTTTAGATATACCTATATAAATAATAATGATTATATGTGTACTATTAATAATGAAATAAATGGTGATGATAATCGATCTAATATTAATATTAGAAATATTAGTAAGAATGGTTTAAGTAAAAGTATAATAAATGTTTATATAAAAAATAAAACTAAAAATAATATTGCCTTAGAAGATTTAAAGGGAATAAATGATGGTGGGTTTGTTCATATAGAACCTAATATTATATGTTTAAGTAATGAAGTAGAAGCTAATCATTTAACTACAATTGGTAGTATTGATAAAGATTCACTTAATTATTTATTAAGTAAAGGTATAGATGAAGAAAATGCTAAAGAGTTACTAATAAAAGGTTTTGTTTATAGTAATATGGATGATTATATAAAGAGTATGGAGGTGATTTAATGCATAGAGAAGATTTTCCTATGTTAAAGCAAGATATTATTTATTTAGATAATGGTGCTACTAGTTTAAAACCAAAATCTGTTATTGCTAAAACTGTGGATTATTATGAAAATTATAGTGCTAATGCTCACAGGGGTGACTATGATATTTCATATAAAGTTGATTTAGAATATGAAAATACAAGAGATTTAGTTAAAGAATTTATTAATGCTAAAAGAAAAGAAGAAATTGTTTTTACAAATGGAACAACTGACAGTTTAAATTTAATAGTTAATGGCTTTTTTAAAAACTATCTTGAACAAGGTGATGAAATAATTCTAACTAAAACAGAACATGCATCAAATATCATGCCTTGGTTTAGAATTGCAGGTTTAACTGGTGCTGTCATTAAATATATTCCTTTAGATGATAATCATTTTGTAACTTTAGATAATTTAAAAAAAGTTGTTACTCCAAATACAAAAGTAATTAGTTTAGCTGAAATTACCAATGTTGTAGGAGATAAAAGACCAATTAAAGAGATAACTAAATTTGCTCATGAGAATGATATATTTGTTGTTGTAGATGGTGCCCAAAGTGTACCACATATTAAAGTTGATGTTAGTGATACAGATATTGATTTTCTTGCTTTTTCAGCTCATAAAATGTTAGGACCAACTGGCGTAGGTGTTATGTATGCTAAATATGAACTTATGCAAAATATTGAACCAGTTAATTTAGGTGGAGGAATGAATGAATCATTTGAAAGTCCATCCAAAATGGTTTTAAAAGAAGTACCAACTAGATTTGAAGCTGGTACTCCTAATATTGCTGGTGTTATTGCCTTTGGTGAATGTATTAAATATTTAAATAAAGTTGGAATGGATAAAATTGAAGAATATGAAAAAGAATTAAGAAATTATTTAATTGAAAAATTAATTAATATTCCTCATATTGATATTTTAAATATTGAAGCTGATTCAGGAATAGTTGCTTTCAATGTTGATGGTATCTTTTCTGAAGATGTAGCTTATTATTTAAATAAATATGGTATTTGTGTAAGAGCAGGTAACCATTGTGCAAAACTTACTAAAGATATTTTAGGAGTTGCTAATTCCATAAGAGTAAGTTTATATTTTTATAATACTGAATCAGAGATTGATAGTTTAGTTGAGTTATTAAAAGATAAAGATAAAATAATTAAGGAAATGTTATAAAGAAGTAGCGATACTTCTTTTTATATTGACTTTAAATAAGTTTTGCTTTAAAGTTATTAAGGAAAGCGTGAAATTATGGATAAAGAATTAGGAAGAGAAATAATACTTGAAAATTTTAGTCATCCCATTAATAAAGAAGAAGTAAATGATTCAAATTATAATAAAGTAAATAGTAGAAATCCCAATTGTATAGATAATCTAGATATTTATATTTTATTTGAAGATAATAAAATAAAAGATATTAAGTTTATGGGAGAGGCTTGTGCTATATCAACGGCTTCAACTTCAATAATGATTAAAAATTTAATTGGTATGAATATTATTGATGCTAAAAAATATATTAATAATTTTTATCATATGTGTAATGAAGAAGAGTATGATGAAGATATACTTAATGAAGGTCTAGCTTTTCAAGATATTTATAAACAAAGTAATAGAAAAAATTGTGCATTACTTCCTTATAAAGGCATTTTAAAAGCTATAGAAGAATACGAGGATAAGAATGATAGATAAAACAAAATTAATAGTATGTAGTTGTGTTAGTGCCATCGTTATGTTAGAAACAGCAGTTGGTTTATATAAAAATGATAAAAAAACAAATCATGAAGAAGAATTATGTTTTATAACAAAAATTACAAATAATTTAAATCATCAAATGAACGCAATTAAAAATGGTAACTCTGATGTTAAAAAAGTAGAGTATATTAAAGATTATGAAGATATGGAATATTATACTTGTAAGTATGATGAAAATGGTAATTTAATAAAAGAAGAAGTACCTAAAATACCTACTTTAGATGGTTTAAAATTAGATAGTGAAAATATTATAATGGGTATTTTAAAAGAGAGATATCCTGCTTTAAAAATATATTATATGGATAAAGATATGTTTGTAACAGAAGAAAAAGTATTAAAATTAGAAAAGAAATATTAATTGATTAGCTTTAAAAGATAGAGAAATCTATCTTTTTTTAATGGAGTATGTTATAATAAGCAAGTAAAAAGGCGAGGAGTATTAAATTATGAGAGAATTTAGTGAACAAGAATTAGTAAGAAGAGAAAAATTAAATAGTATAAAAGAATATACTAATCCATATCCTGAAAGATTTGAAAGAAATTATGAATTAAAAGATGCAATGAATTTACCTGATGAAACTAAAGATGTTAAAGTTGCAGGTCGTATTGTTTCAATGCGTAAAATGGGTAAGATGGCATTCTTAGTTTTACAAGATATAGAAGGTAGAATTCAAGTATCAGTAAAACTTGATTTAGTTGGTGAAGAAGCTTATGAACATTTTAAGAAAGATTATGATCTAGGTGATTTTATGGGTGTTCGAGGGGAAGTATTTACTACTCACACTGGTGAAAAAACAATTAGAGCTGAAGAAATAACATTCTTAGGTAAAGCTTTAAAAGTACTTCCTGAAAAATTCCATGGTTTAACTGATCAAGAGTTAATATATCGTAATCGTTATGTAGATTTAATTACTAATGAAAAAAGTAGAGAAGTTTTCTTACTTAGAAGTAAATTTATTCAAGAATTAAGAAAATATTTAAATGATTTAGGATATATTGAAATAGAAACACCAATTTTAAACATGAAAGCTAGTGGTGCAACGGCAAAACCATTTATAGCCCATCATAATGCTTTAGATATGGATGTATATTTAAGAATAGCTCCAGAAACTTATTTAAAAAGAGCAGTAGTTGGTGGTTTTACAAAAGTTTTTGAAATTGCTAGATGTTTTAGAAACGAAGGAATGGATGCATCTCACTTACAAGATTTTACGATGGTTGAAGGATATGGAGCATATTTAAATTATAAAGATAATATGATTCTTTTAAGAAATATGCTACAAACTATAATTAAAAATCTTTTTGGTACATTAGAAATTAATGTTGGTGATAAAGTTGTAGATTTATCTGGGGAATGGCCTAGTGTATCATTTAGAGATTTAATATTAAAATATAGTGATATAGATATTAAAAAATTTGATACCAAAGAAAGTTTACTTGCAGAAATTAAAAATAAAAATATAGTAATTGAAAGTGAAACACCACTTGAAGATTTAGGATATGGTAATTTAGTTGACCAATTATATAAAAAGGTAGCAAGACCAAATATTGTTGAACCAATCTTTTTAACAGAACATCCAATTAGTTTATCACCACTTGCTAGAGCTAATGATGATAACAAAGAATTAACTGATAGATTCCAATTAGTTATTAATGGAGCTGAAATAATCAATGCATATTCTGAATTAGTTGATCCACAAGAACAAGAAAAAAGATTACTTGAACAAGCAAGATTAAAAGATAATGGTGATGAAGAAGCAATGCCTATGGACTATGACTATATTGAAGCAATGGAATATGGTATGCCACCAATAAGTGGATGGGGTATGGGTATTGATAGACTTATTCAACTTCTTACAAATAGTGAAAATATTAAAGATGTTGTTATGTTCCCACTTATGAAACCAGAAAATAAATAATAAATATATGTTAGAAAAATAAAAAAAATCTAAAGAAAAAGAGGAGGTTATATGAAAAGAATATTAACAGGGTTAAAACCTACAGGTGATTTAACATTAGGTAATTATATTGGTGCTATAAGACAAATGATTAAATTACAAGATGAGTATGATTCTTTCTTGTTTGTAGCAGATTTACATGCTTTAACTATTCCTCAAGATGTTAAAGAATTAAATGATAGAATTCGTAAATTTATAGCAATGTATATTGCTTGTGGTATTGATCCAAATAAAAATACTATTTATATTCAATCAGAAAATGAATATATACCAGCAATGTCATATTTACTTGAATGTACTACTTATTATGGTGAAGCATCAAGAATGATTCAATTTAAAGAAAAAAGTAAACAAAATGCTAATTTTTCAGTAGGACTTTTAACATATCCTGTGTTAATGGCTGCTGATATATTATATTGTGATTGCGAATATGTACCAGTTGGAATAGATCAAAAGCAACATGTAGAACTTGCTAGAAATATTGCTGAAAGATTTAACAATCGTTATGGTGAAATATTTACTTTACCAGAACCATTATTAAGTAAAACAGGTACTAAAATTTATGATTTAAAAAATCCAACTAAAAAGATGAGTAAATCAGAAGAAAACCCAGTAGGGGTAATAAGTTTATTTGATGATATAGATACTATTAGAAATAAAATAATGAAAGCTACAACTGATAGTTTAAATAAAGTTCATTATGATTTTGAAAATCAACCAGGAATATCTAATCTATTAAATATTGCATCTGAACTTACTGGTAAAAGCATAGATGAAATTGAAGAAGAATTTAAAGATAAAGGTTATGGAGAATTTAAAAAATTTGTAGCAGATGTTACTACAGAACATATTGCTAAAATTCAATCTCGATATGAAGAAATTATTAATAGTAAAGAATTAGATACCATTTTAGACAAGGGAATTGAAAGATCAAGAGAACTTGCTAAAGAAAAATATGAATTAATGAAAATAAAAATGGGTGTAACTAGAAATAATTTAAATGATAATTAAAGCTAACACAAATTAGCTTTTTTTATTGTCTTTTTTGCATGAAAAAAAAGACGTACCTTCAGTAGTAATACCTAGGTAACGTCATACCATTAATAGGTGACG
>CANRQF010000048.1 GCA_947632715.1 uncultured Bacilli bacterium
ATACTTTAGCTAAAAAGAAAAGCCTAATTTCAATAAAAATTAAACTTTTTTAAATTTATTAAGTGCGAAACTCGGGTCATATATTAAAAGATATGTCAAATAGTTTAGTTATAAAATATGTTAAATTTAATATTTAAATCTAATATTTATGTTATAATTTAAGTAGGGAGGTTTGTATGTATATACCACTTAAAGTTACAACTGATAATAGTCTTTTAAAAAGTTTAATTAAAATAGAAGATTTAATTAGTTTTTGTGTTCAAAAAGATATAAAAGTATGTGGTATATGTGATACAAATTTATTCGGGGTAATTAAATTTTATAATTTATGTATAAGTAATAATATTAAACCCATTGTAGGACTTGAAATAACAATAGATAGTAAAACAATATATTTGTATGCTGAAAATATTTTAGGATATAAAAATTTACTTAAAATTCATACGATAATAACGGAAAGAGAAATAACTTTAGAGGAATTTAAACAATATAGTAATCATATTTTAGTAATTATTCCATATCAAAATCGTGATTTATTTGATACTTTTAATTTTGTTAATAATATATATATAGGATATAAGACTAGTTTAGAAAGAACTAATGCTTTAATAAAAACGCAAAATGTTGTTTATATAAATGATATTAAGACATTTAATAAAGAAGATTGCGTCTATTTAAAATATTTAGATATTCTAAATAATGAAGAAGTAAATAATTATAGTAATTATTATTTTGATTATAATAATTTAGATGATTTTGATTTAGAAAAATTAGATGAAATAAATAATTTAATTGATTTAAAATTAGAAAATAAAGAGAGATATATTCCTAAGTATTGTGATAATTCTTATGAATATTTAACTAATTTATGTATTAAAGGATTAAAAAGAAGATTAAATAATAATGTATCACAAATATATATAGATAGATTAAAATATGAATTAAATGTTATTAATAAAATGGGATTTGTTGATTATTTTTTAATAGTATATGATTATGTTTTATATGCGAAAAAAAATCATATTTTAGTGGGTCCCGGAAGAGGAAGTGCTGCTGGGTCTTTAGTTAGTTTCGTGATTGGCATTACTGATATTGATCCCATTAAATATAATTTATTATTTGAAAGATTTTTAAATCCGGAAAGAATTAGTATGCCTGATATTGATATAGACTTTGATAATACGAAAAGAGATTTAGTTATCGAATATGTTAAAAATAAATATGGGGAATATAATGTTTCTAGTGGTATTACTTTTTCAACTTTAAAAACAAGATTAGTTTTAAGAGAAATAGGTAAAATATTAAAAGTAGATGATAATTTATTAAATAAATTTATTAAAGTATTAGATAAAGATAAAGATTTAAAAAGTAATTTAGAAAATAATGATGTTAAAAGTTATTTAAATAATTATGAAGAGTTAAAAAATACTTATAAGATAAGTTTAAAATTAGAAGGATTAAAAAGAAATATTAGTAAACATGCTGCGGGTATTGTTATTGCTGATAGAAGACTTGATGATATAATACCAATGTATAAAAATAAAGATGTTTATAGTACGGGTATAACGATGGATGAACTAGAAAATCTAGGATTATTAAAAATGGATTTTTTAGCGTTAAAAAATCTTAGTACTATTAGTAAAATTATTAATAAAATACCTAACTTTAAATTAAATGAAATTGATTTAGAAGATAAAGAAGTTTATGAATTATTTACGGAAGCTAAAACTGATGGTATCTTTCAATTTGAAACATCATCATTTAAAAATATATTACCTAAATATAAACCAAATAGTTTTTTAGAGTTAGTTGCTTTAATTGCCTTAGGTAGACCTGGACCTTATAAAGAATTAGAAAAATATATTAAAAGAAAAGAAGGATTAGAGAAAGTTACTTATTATGATGAATCATTAAAATCTATTTTAGAAGAAACTTATGGTGTTATCGTTTACCAAGAGCAAGTAATTCAAATTCTAGTTAAGATGGCTGGTTTTAGTTATGCTGAGGCTGATAACATAAGAAGAGCAATGTCTAAGAAAAAAGAAGAAGTAATTAAAAAAGAAAGAAATAATTTTTTAGAAAGAAGTATAAAAAAAGGTTATAGTAAAGAATTAGCAAATACTGTTTATGATGCTATTTTAGAGTTTGCTTATTATGGTTTTAATAAATCTCACTCTGTAGCATATGCTTTAGTTTCTTATCAAATGGCTTATTTAAAAGTTCATTATAATGCTTTATTTACTTTTGTTTTATTAGATGATGCAATAGGTAGTAGTGAACTTATTAAAAAATATTTAAATGAACTTAAACGACATAATTTATTAATCCATAAAGTAGACATAAATATATCTACTAATAATTTTATTATTAAAAATAGAATAGTTTATTTACCATTTAAGCTTATTAAAAATTTAAAAAGTGAATTAATTGATAAAATTCTTTTGGAAAGAAATAGTAATGGTTTATTTAAAGATATATTTGATTTTTTCCGAAGAACTTATAAATTTATTTCTAAAAATGAATATTTAATGTTAATAAATGCTTCTGTTTTAGATTGCTTTAATTATAATGTTAATGAACTAGTTACTAACTTAGATGAATTTATTAATTATGGTAATTTGTATGATGATTTAGGAAGTATGGCTTTAATACCTAATATTAAAAGAAGTGAAGTAAGTAGTGAAATATTAAGAGAAAATGAACTAAATAGTTATGGCTTTTATATTAGTAATCATCCAGCAAGTAAATATAATAGTAAAGATATTATGAAGTTAGAAAAAATAAAAGATTATGTCTTTAAAAATGTAATTTGTTATGTTATGATAGAAAATGTTAAAAAGATAAAGACGAAAAAGAATGAAGATATGGCTTTCTTAGGTTGTAGTGATGAAACAGGAAACGCTGATTTTACTCTTTTTCCAAAGAATTACAAATTAATAGATAAATGTTCTAAAAATAGTTTAGTAAAAATAAAAGGAACAGTTAGTAAAAGATACGATAAAGTAAGTATTATTATAAACAATATAGAAAGTGTGTAAGTATGGAAGAAGTAAAAAGATTTTTAAGTAGTATTAATTATACATATACAGAAGAATTTTTTAATACTGAAATAGAAAAAGTAGTATTAAATAGAGAAAAACAATTATATACTGTTTATTTAAAAAGTAAGAATGTCATTGCTTATGATTTAATATCTAATTTATTTAGATGTGCTAAAAATGGTATTAATGGTACAGATAATTGTTATATTATTATGCATTATGAAAATATAAATGAAGATGATATTATTCATTATGTAAAAGAAATATTAGGATCTATTATTTTTGAACATCCTTCCCTTACTGGTTTAGAAAAATGTTTTAAAGAACTTAATCAACATGTTATTAATTTAGAAGTTGGTAATGATGCGGAAAAGAAAACATTAAAAAGATTTGAAAAAAAATTAATTCAAGAATTAGAAAACTATGGTATTGGTACATTTGCAGTTAATATTTTAGTTAATGAAAATTTAAATTCTGAAATAAAAAAAGAAATAGAAACATCTAAAGAAGTAGTTTTAGAGAAAAAAGAAGAAAGTCCCGTTTGTTTTGGCATTCATAAAGATGGTGAAATTACTTTAATTAAAAATATTATTAGTGAAGTAAAAGGAATAATTATTGAAGGTTATATCTTTGGAGTTGAAACTAGTGAAAGAAAATTTACAAGTGCTAAAACTGGAAGAAGTGGCACAACCTATATTGTTAATTTAAAAGTTAGTGATAAAACGGATAGTTTCTTAGTTAAATTTGTTAGATTTAATGAAGATGAATATAAAGCTATATGTCGTGGTTCTAAAGAAGGTAATTGGGTTAGAATTTATGGCGATGTAGAAATGGATAATTATGCTAGACAAATGGTTATTAATGGTAAGGGTTTAGAAATTATTCCAAGTAAAGATTTAGCAATAAAAGATGAAGAAGAAGAAAAAAGATTTGAGTTACATGCTCATACGATGATGAGTGCCATGGATGGAGTAATTGATGCGAAAAAATTAGTTAAGTTTGCGAGAAAATTAGGACACAAAGGGGTAACTGTTACTGACCATGATTGTTTACAATCTTATCCTGATTTATATCATGCAGTTTGTGATATAAATAAAGGTATAGAAAATGAAGAAGATAAGTTTAAAGTTATATATGGTGCTGAGATGAGTATTGTCAATAATGATAATGAACTTATATTTAATTTAAAAGATTATGATTTATTAGAAACAGAATTTGTAGTATTTGATACAGAAACTACTGGCTTTACACCATATACTGATCAAATGATTGAAATTGGAGCCGTTAAAATAAAAAATGGTGTAGTTACAGATAGATTTGATGAACTTATTAATCCTAATCGAAAATTACCACAAAAAATAGTTGATTTAACTTGTATAACAGATGAAATGTTACAAGATAAAGATAGTGAAGAAAATGTTGTTAAGAGATTTAAAGAGTTTATTAAAGATATGCCAATGGTTGCTCATAATGCTAAATTTGATATTGGCTTTATGAATGCTGCTTATAATAAATATAATTTAGGTGAGTTTACTAATACGGTAATTGATACCATGGGTATGGCGAGAATGCTTTATCCAGAGTGGAAAAACCATAAGTTATCAACACTTGTTAAAAATTTAGAAGTTCCTTGGGATGAAAATTTACACCATCGTGGTGATTATGATAGTGAAGGTACTGCGATTGCTTTCTATAAAATGTGTAAGGTTTTATCCAATCGTAATATTGAAACAACAACTAAATTACATGATTCCATTGATGAACAAGAATTACTTAAATTTTCAAGACCATTTCATATGTGTGTTTTAGTTCAAAATAAAGTTGGTTTAAAGAATTTATTTAAATTAATAAGTTTTGCTAATACTAAATATTTATTTAAAGGTGATCAAGCTAAACTTCCACGTAATGAACTTAATCTACATAGAGAAGGTTTATTATTTGGGTCAGGTTGTGTTAATGGCGAAATATTTAATGCAGCTTTTACTAAAGAAGATGAAGAACTTGCCAAAATGATGCAATATTATGATTATATTGAAGTCCAACCACCAGAAGTTTATTCATTTTTAGTGGGAATGGATGGAAGTCCTGTTAAAAGTTTAATGGATATTTATACGCATATTAAAAGAATTGTTAAAGTTGCGGAAGAAGCTGGTGTATTAGTTTGTGCTACTAGTGATGCTCATCATTTAACAAGAGAAGATAAAATATATCGTGATATTATTATTAATCAAAGATTCAATGGTAAATTGCATCCTTTAAATAGAAGTGGAATAGTTGTACCAGATATGCATTTTTATACGACAAAAGAAATGCTTGATGCTTTTTCTTTCTTAGGTGAAGAAAAAGCTAAAGAAATAGTTGTTACTAATCCAAATATTATTGCATCTAAATGTGAAATAGTTGAAGTTATTATTGAAACAGGTGGTGTTCCTTTTTCACCAAGAATTGAAAATTCAAAAGAAATAGTTAAAGATATGGTTTATACAAGAGCTAAAGAATGGTATGGTGATCCACTTCCAGAAAACATTAGTGATCGTATTGAACAAGAATTAAAAGGTATCATTGGTGGTGGCTTTGATGTTATTTATTTAATTGCTCAAAAACTAGTAAAAAAAAGTAATGATGATGGATTCTTAGTTGGATCCCGTGGTTCAGTTGGTTCATCTTTTGTTGCGACGATGATGGGTATAACGGAGGTTAATCCTCTTCCAAGTCATTATCGTTGTCCAAAGTGTAAACATAGTATTTTTAAAAATGATAATGGTGAAGATTTAGCTATTGAATATGGTATTGGTTTTGATTTACCAGATAAAGATTGTCCAAAATGTGGTACAAAAATGATTAAAGATGGTGAAGATATGCCATTTGCTACTTTCCTAGGGTTTAATGCTGATAAAGTACCAGATATCGACCTTAACTTTTCTGATTTAAATCAAGCTGCTGCTCATGAATATACAAAAGTATTATTCGGTGTAGATAATGTATATCGGGCAGGAACAATTGGAACAGTTGCCGATAAAACAGCTTATGGTTTTGTTAAAGGTTATTGTGAAGATAAAAATATTACGATGCGTAATATTGAAATAGAAAGACTAGCTCAAGGTTGTGTTGGGGTAAAAAGAACAACTGGTCAACATCCTGGTGGTATCGTTGTTATTCCAGGTTATATGGATGTTTATGATTTTACTCCATATCAATATCCAGCCGAAGATGTTGATGCCAACTGGCGAACTACTCATTTTGATTACCATGCTATTGATCAAGATGTATTAAAACTAGATATCTTAGGTCATACTGATCCTACTCAACTTAGAATGTTACAAGATTTAACAGGAATTGATGTCAAAACAGTTCCATTTGATGATAAAGAAACGATGGGATTATTCTTATCCCCAGAACCCCTTGGGGTAACAAAAGAACAAATAATGAATGATACTGGTACTCTTGGTGTTCCGGAATTTGGAACTAACTTTACAATCGGAATGCTTAGAGATACTAAACCAACAACATTTGCCGAACTTATTAAAATATCAGGTCTATCTCATGGTACTGATGTATGGCTTGGTAATGCCCAAGAACTTATTAAGAAAAATATTGTTCCTTTTAAAGAAGTTATTGGTTGTCGTGATGATATTATGGTTCATTTAATTCAATGTGGTATGGAACCAATAAAAGCCTTTAAAATAATGGAATTTGTTCGTAAAGGTAAAGCTAGTAAAGAACCAGATGCTTGGGTACAACATAAGAAGACTATGGAAGATGCTGGTATACCTGATTGGTATATTGAATCTTGTGGAAAAATTAAATACATGTTCCCAAAAGCCCATGCAGCTGCCTATGTTATGAGTGCTTTTCGTATTGCTTATTTTAAAGTTCATTATCCAGCTGAATATTATGCTTCCTATTTTTCAACAAGATTTGATATTTTTGAAGTAGAAACAATGATTAATGGGTATGACGCAATTAAAGCAAGAATAACAGATATCATCAGTAAAGGTGATGAAGCAACAAGTAGAGAAAAAGAATTGTTAGAAACTTTAAAATTAGCTTTAGAAGCAACTGCCAGAGGATTTAAATTTGGTAATATTGATATTAAGAAAAGTGATTCTAAAAATTTTGTTATAGATGAAGATAAAAAAACACTTATTCATCCATTCAGAGCATTAGAAGGTCTAGGTGGAGCAGTAGCTAAACAAATTGTTGATGAAAGAAAAAAGAAAGAATACTTTTGCATAGAAGATTTCCAAGCAAGAGGCAAAGTTAATATAACATCAATGGAAAAATTACGTAACTTAGGAGTATTTAACAATATGCCAGAATCAGCACAACTAAGTTTGTTTTAAAGAATTACTAAGTCAAATTAATTTGCAAAAGAAGTTTTTCTTCTTTTTTTGTGTCAAATTATTGACACTCGGGGGGGGTATTATATAATTATTTATATAAAATAAGAGGTCAATATGTATAATAAGAGATATAAGAAAAGTAATAAGATAATGTATGTAATGTGCACTATAATAGTAATGTTAATATATACAATATCAGTATGTTATTCAACACTAAGTAGAAACTTAGAAATAAGTGGTTTAGTAAAAGTAAGAATGCAAGCAGATATAAGAGTAACAGGAATAAGTATAGATAGTTATAATAACTCAGTATCAAATTGGGAAGAATATAATGTAAAAAATATAAGTAGTGAAGTAGAATTAACAAGTGAAGATTCAAGTATAACATATAAAGTAAGAATAACAAATTTTGGAAATGTTGATATGGGAATATATAATATAGATGGTTTAAATGATAAATTAGAATATACATTAAAAGAAGATTATAAATTAAAAGATAAAATATTAAAGGGAGGAACACAAAAAGATATATATATCACCATAAAGTATAAAGATGGAAGTTATGATGCAAGTAATACAAAATATAATATCTTATTAAACTTTGACTTTAGACCATATTATACAATAACATATACAAACTTTCCAAGTGATACAAGTAGTTTACCAAAAGAGATAATAAAAGGAGATACATTAGACTTAGACTTAAGTCAATATGGAAAAAGTAGATTAACAATAAAATTAGATGGATTAGAATTATCAAGTATAGGATATACATATGATAATTATAAATTAAATATCCCAAGTGTCGATGGAAATATAGAGATAATATATAAGAAGATACCAGAGATAGAATTAGTATTAAGAGAAAATGATAA
>CANRQF010000049.1 GCA_947632715.1 uncultured Bacilli bacterium
AGAATACATTATTTTTTTTACTATAAAAAGTAATTGTACCATAATTTTACATTATTTTTTTATGCGATTGCCATAAATTATATACAGATTATTTGACAAAAATTTACAAATGTGTTATACTTATTGCAGTTGTTAAGCAATGGGGGTTGCAAGAAAAGTATACATGATACTTTAATCTCGTTGTTAATGACGGGATTTTTTATTGAAGGGGGAAATAAAAATGAAAAAAGAAAAAATAATTTCTACAGTACTAGCTTTAGCAACAATAACTAATATGTCTGGTTGTACAAAAATTGATGATACTAATACGCAAAAAATAACAAGTAAAGTTGAAAGTGAACCATCTACAATGACAGCATATATGGAACTATATGATAATGAGATGGATTATACCAAAATAATTAATGATTACTTAATTAATAATAAAGATTTAAGTAGCATGGAATATAAAAAAGCAGTTTATATGTTATTAAGTAATACTGATACACCAATGAATGTATATTTAGAAGAATTAAGAACTTTACTTATGCTTAATATTAATCCATCTTGTAATGAATCATTTAATGAATTATTTGCTAATTTAATAAATGCAGCTCAATCAGCACCTCTAGATGCAACAATTAAATATGAAATAGCTCGTTTATATTTACCTTTAGCAGCATATTATCATGAATTAGAATGTAATGATCAAAGTCATTTAGAAAACTATAATCCAGATGAAGATATTTATAGTTGTACCAATTTAGAAGAATTATTAGAAGAATATAACAAAAGAAGCAGATAACTTGCTTCTTTTTTATCTAAAATAAATAAATATAAAGGCTGCTAAACAAAGACAATAAATAGAGAATTTCCATAATTTACCTTTTTTAACAATATTACTAAGCCATTGATATGAAAAATAAGTTACTATTAATGAAACTAACATACCAACAAAATATGGTAAAAGTAGAGTAGTTTCTGTATTAATTAAATCAGGAACTTTTAAAAGCATTGTACCAACACTTACTGGAAAATATAACATAAAAGTATATTTTAAAGCATCTTCTCTTTTTATTTTACATAATAAACATGCTACTAAAACAGTACCACTACGACTAATACCAGGAATAATAGTAATACATTCAAATATACCAATTATAAAAGCATCTTTAAAAGTTATATCTTTACTATCTTTACTACCTTTTATATTTCTAACAATGTATAACATTAAAGCAGTAAATAAAAAGGCTAAACCTAATACTTTTAGAGAATTAAAATTATTTTCTAAATAATCATTTAATAATATACCAGCAATACCAACAGGAATAGTACTAACAATCATCTTTAAAACATACATGAAACCATCTTTATATTTTTCTCTTTTTTTATTTCCTATAAAACCAAAAAAGTCTTTAATTAAATTTATAATATCTTTTCTAAAAATAAATAATATAGCTAAGAAAGATCCAAAATTAGAAATTATTTCAAAATTAAAGCCTTCAAAAAAATTAGCATTATTAAATAATTTTTTAAACAAAAAAACATGACCACTGCTGGAAATAGGTAGTGGTTCTGTTATGCCTTGGATTAATCCCAATATAATATATTTTATATATTCCATCATAAACTCACCTATTTAATTATATAATAATTTTTAGAAAATATAAATAAAATATAGAGATAGATATGTTAAGTTTATGTTTATTTTTATTAAGCTTTATAATGATGGTAATAGGATTATTTTTTATAATTTTATATTTAAATTTATTAGTTATTGGGTATAGTTTTTTAGAATTTGTTTATTTTATTATTAGAAGTATCTATTGTGATTTGTTTTTTATTGGTTTAATTATATTGATTATTTTATTAGAAAGGAAATAAAGAATGGATTATTATTATGATATTTTATTAAATTTTAATGATTATTATTTTATGTTTTATGAATGGAATCAAGATGATTCCATTGAATATATTAAAAAAATTCCTCTAAAACATGTAAATAGTAATACTATTTTAGATATGTTAAATAATAAAATAAAAGTTGAATTAGATTTTTTAAATAGTATTAAAGATAAAACTAAACTGAAAGATAATAAGACATTAAAATATACTTGTATATTTAGTGATGGTAAAAATACTTTAGCCTTAGAATTTAATGATGAAGGAGAATCGATTAATAAAAGTAGTTTATTATTAAATGATGAGATTAATATTAATGAATTTATGTTTAATATTAAAGAAATAGAATTAGAATATGAGATAATAAGTAAAGATATAGTATATAAAGAATTAAGACAAGATAGAAAAATAAAAAAAATAATTAAAGTAGAGATAGATAATTTATATAAAAAACATAATGATAGTAAACTTAAATATCTTTATTTAGAATGGTTTAATAAACTAGAAACAAAAAGAGATGTTATTTATAATGATATGTTAAAGAAGTTAGAAGGTAATTTAACTAAGAAAGAATATGAGATATATGAACTTATAAAATTATCATATAATAATGTATAAAAAAGAAAAGATGTTAAATAATATTAATGGTGATACAAATGAAAAAACTATTATCTTTATTTTTTGTTTTAATTATGTTAAGTGGATGTGGTAATAAAACAGCAAAAAGTGCAGTAGAAAGTTATTTTAAAAAATATAAAACATTAGATAGTGAAGTTTTAGTAGATTTAGAAAATATAATTGAAAAAGAAAATTTAAGTGAAGATGCTAAAGATAAATATCGTGAAGTATTAAAAAAACAATATAAAGATTTAGAATATGAAATATTAAATGAAGAGTATGATGAAGATATTACTTATGTGACAACTAAAATAAAAGTATATGATTTATATCAAGCTCAAGTAGATGCTAAAAATTATTTGGATAATAATCCAGAAGAATTTACAAATGATGGAGTTTATGATGAAAATAAATATATTCTATATAAATTAGATAAAATGCAAGATACAACTAATAAAATAGAATATACTATTACTTTTACAGTTGCTAAAGATAATGATGATAAAGATAAATATTTAATTGTTCAACCTACAGAAAATGATTTATTAAAAATTCATGGCATATATAATTATGCATTAAATTAAAGGCAAAGATTTTATTTCTTTGCCTTTTTACTTTTATTAGTAGTTGTTCTTTTTTTAGTTGTTGTTGAAGTTTTCTTAGTAGTTGTAGTTTTAGTAGTAGATTTCTTTGTAGGTTTAGTGTTGTTCTTAGGATTATTCTTAGGATTATTCTTAGGGTTATTCTTAGGATTATTCATTTGATAAGAAACATTATTTTTATAATTTTTAGGTTTAGTTTTACTAACTTTCTTTGTTGTTGTTTTAGTAGTACTCTTAGGTTTATTACTTGTCTTTTTAGTAGTAGTTTTTACATTTTTAGTATTAGTTTTACCTTTATTATTTTGCTTCTTTGGTTTTATAGTTTCTTGTTTAGTATCAATTTCTAAATTAGTACTTTTAACATTTTCATATACTACAACATTTTTATTTCTTTGTTTTTTATCTAAAATATATTCAATTATAAAGACAATGATGAAAGTTATTAAGAAGAAAAAGTAAGTTGAAATAAGAATAATAAAAAATATATCAACTTTATCAAAATTTTTTCCCATACAAATCATCCCTTTCTCAATATTATATTATAAGTTTAGAAAAAATAATAGATTAAAAATGTCAAATAATAGAGAAAATATGACAAATTTCACAATAAATTCAAAAAAATCGATAATATATGTGATAAAATTTAATAGAGAGTAGGCATATATGAAGAATAAGGTTGGCTTAAAAATTATTTTCTTTTTTCTTTTATTCATAGTTAATATGAATGTTTGTCATGCCACAATATATCGAGCTAAACTTACTGGTAATGATGTTAATTTAAGAAGTGGTCCAGGAACTAATTATTCATCTTTGAAAACATTAAGTAAAGACTCAGAATTTACAATGGTTAATGATACTATTTATCCTGATGAAGGTGGTTGTGAAAAAGGTTGGTATAAAATTTATTATGAAGCAAGTGCTACAGGATATGTATGTGGAAATTATATAACAGTTTCTACATTAGTTTTTAAAGAAGAAGCTACAACTGAATGTGAAATAGCTTTAAAAGAAGCGGGCTTTCCGGCATCTTATTGGCCCGGTTTATGTAGTTTAAAAGAGGCACATCCTACTTGGGAATTTAGTCCAGTTTATACAGGACTTGATTGGAGTAGTGCTGTTGATGAAGAAAGTGAATGTGGTAAAAGTTATATTGCTAGTAGTATTCCTACTAATATTGATTCTACTTGTAAAAATCCATATTCTAAAACATGGTATCCAGCATCTTCGACGGCAGTTGCTTATTATATGGATCCAAGAAATTGGTTTTCTGAAAATACTATTTTTCAATTTGAATATTTAAGATATAGTGATTTATTAAAAGATAAATATGTTGATGCTACAAATAATATTATAAAAAATGCAGAATTTTATAAATATCATTTAGGTGTTGGTAATAATTTGGGAGCAATTATTAATGAAGCAGGATTAAATGCTAATATTAGTCCTATATTTGTTGGAGGAAGAATATTACAAGAACTTGGAAATTCAACATCTTTATATAATCTTTATAGTGGTGTTTATGAAGAAGCAGATGGTATATATAAAGGGTATTATAATTTTTATAATTTTGGGGTAACAGATAGTTGTGCTACTAGTCGAGGACCTTCAATCTGTGGTCTTGAATATGCTAAAAAGAATGAATGGAATAGTGTTTATAATGCTATTTATGGAGGTGCTAGTCAAATTGCAGCATCTTATATATCTGTAGGTCAATATAATGGTTATTTACAAAAATATAATGTTGTACCAACGCAAGCATCAAAATTATATGGACATCAATATATGACTAATATTGCAGCGCCATCTAGTGAAGCTAAAACAACATATAATTCTTATAAAAATTTAAATGTAATAGATAGTGCTTTTGTTTTTTATATTCCTATTTATAATAATATGGATGATTCATTTTATACAGAAAATAATGGTGCAGTAGATACTCCAGATGATAATACAACAAGTACTTTAGATATTAATACTATTGTTGTTAGTAGTGGTTATAAATATCAAAGTGGTATAATTTCTGGAATTAGTCAAAATACAGATGTTAATATTGTTAAAAGTAATTTAGAAAGTATTGCTGGAGCAGGAAATATTATTATAAAAAATAAAGATGATCAAATAATAAATGATGGTTTAATTGGTACAGGATTTAAAATAACAATTAAAAATCAAGATTCAGAAGCAACTTTAAATGTTGTTATGCATGGTGATACCTCAGGTGATGGTGTGGTTAATGCTCTAGATTTATTACAAGTTCAAAAAAGTATTTTACAAACTTATACTTTAAATGATGTTTATGGAACTGCTGGTGATACATCAGGTGATGGTGTGATTAATGCCTTAGATTTATTACAAATTCAAAAAAGTATATTAGGTACATATACAATTAATTATTAAGGAGGTTCTTATGAAAAAAATTAAAATATTTTTAACTTTATTAATTAGTTTAATATTTATCCCAATAATGGTTAATGCTGCTTCGGGAAAAATATCTGTAAGTAGTACAAGTACAGTAGTTGTTGGAAATAAAGTTACCGTTACTGTTACTTTAAGTGGTAGTGATATTGGTAGTTGGCAAATGACTTTAAATTATGATAAGAATTATTTACAACTTACTAATTCATCGGCTGAAGCTGGTGGGGCAGTAATGTCTTCTTCGGTAGCTAAAGCTATTTCTTCCAAAAAATATACATTTACTTTTAAAACATTAAAAAAAGGTAGTACAACTGTTTCTGTAAAAAGTTATGAAGCATATGCATTTTCTGATATGAAAGAAATAGATTTAACTAGTAGTAGTAAAACTATTAAAATAATTACTCAAGATGAACTAGAAGCAAGTTATTCTAAAGATAATAATTTAAAAAGTTTGAGTGTAGAGGGATATGAATTAGATAAAGCATTTGATAAAAATGTTCAAGATTATGTAGTTAATGTAAATGAAGGAACAACTAGTGTTAAAATTAATGCTGTTGCAAGTGATAATAAAGCATCAGTAAGTGGTGCTGGTGATATTACAGTTACGGCTGGTGCTAATGTTATTAAAATAATTGTAAGAGCAGAAAATGGTAGCGAAAAGACTTATACTTTAACTATTAATGTCATAGATCAAAATCCTATTAATGTTACTGTTGATGATAAAGATTATACTGTTATAAAATTAAGAGATAATTATGAATGTCCTAATTCTTTTAGTGAAAGTACTGTTAAAATAAATGATTTTGATATTCCTTCATGTTATAACGATAATTTAGATTACCAATTAGTAGGATTAAAACTTAGTGATGGAACAATAGAAAATTTTATTTACACTAATAATAGTTATACAAAATATGTTGAAGCCATTGGAACAAGTATAAAATTAATAATAATAGATTATAATGATGAATTAGATGGACTTACAAAATATGAAGAAGAAATAGACGGGGTAAAGTATAATGTTTTTAAAACAGATGAAAATTCTAAATATTATGTTGTTTATGGAATAAATGTTGAAACAGGTAAAAAAGATTTATATTCATATGATAGTGTTAGTAAAACATTTAGTTTATATAATAAAGTAGAAGCTAAAGAAATAAAAGATTTAAGTAATTTATATTTATATGTTATAATTGCTTTTGGAGCATGTTTGTTTTTATCTATAATTTGTGTTATTTCTCTTTTAAGTAAAATTAATCGTATGAAAAAGATAAATATTGAATTAAGAAAAGAGAATGTAACAAAGCAAGAAAAATTAGAAGAAGAAATGTTAAAAGAAGAAAAAACTGATAAAATAGAAGATAAAAAGAAAGAAGATAATAAGGAAGAAAATAAAGAAAAAAATACAAAATTAAAAGAGAATAAAAATAAGAAAAAGAAAACAGCAAAAAGTAAAAAAGAAGAAAATAAAAATTGAAAATAAATTTACAAATTTATAGTTTAACGAAATTTTGTTCGTGTTTGCATTTCAAATTGAAAATTAATTGACTTTTTCGGGGGGATTATAATTCTTATATACAAAGTAGTGTATGAACATTGTTATGTATACTTAAACTATAAAAGAACGGAGGTGAATTGATGGAAAAAGATAGAAACGCAAGAATAATTGCCATAGTAGCCTTAGTTCTAGCAGTAGCTGGTGTATCAATTGGCTTTGCTGTTTTAAGTACTAACTTAACAATTGAAGCTCCAGAAGCAAGTGTAAAAGCTAATAATGATTTATTTACGGTGTATTTTTCTAGTAATCCTTCAAGTTATATATATGGTGAAGTACAACCAGAATTAAGTGAAGAAGTTGCTGATTTTACTGGCAACGAAATAACAGTAGCGTCAAATTCTACAAAATTAACAGGAATTGGTGGAACATTTACTAAGCCAGGACAAACAATTACTTATCATTTAGGAGTATCTAATCAAAGTAAGTTAACTGCTTATTTACATGGAATCTATATTGCGAATAATGGTTATGCTATTTGTACACCAGTTGAAGACAGTGGAAATCCAATTGATGCTAGTGAATTGGATGAAATTTGTCACGATATACATATCACTATACGTACTAAAAAAGCTTCAGGTAGTTATACTTCAACCGATTGTAGTACAAGTAATATTAAGAACGTGTTTCTTGAACCAGGAGAAACAAAAGAAGTTGATGTAACTATTGGCTATAAAGGTGATGCAACACCTGCAACAGGAGATTTTAAAGCAACATTTGGTGATATTAAATTTGGATTCACAACTGAGTCTAATGAAGAGGATGAGTATGAGTAATATATTTTTGAAATTAAAATTGATATACTTCGGTATATCTTTTTTATTTTAGAACACTTAGCGAATTTTTGTTCGTTAGTTTTTTATTTTTTTATGCACACATTTTTTACAAGTTTATAGTTTATAAAATAATTTTGACTAAAAATTCTTGACACTCGGGGGGGGTATTATATAATTATATTATATAAAAAGGTAGGGTTAAGTTATGAAGAAAAAAACTTTAAT
>CANRQF010000050.1 GCA_947632715.1 uncultured Bacilli bacterium
ACTTGTTCTTTCTTATAACCTAAATCGTTATAAACAAAATCCATACAAGTATTAGCCCATCTCATTATATCTTCTTTGCTCATATTATCAAAAAACTTATGAGATGCCGTAAATAATAATTCATCTGCTACGACACTTTTTGATTTATTTAACATTTCATTAAAGGTCTTTTTTCTTTCAGGTCGTTCTGTTTTCATTCTTTCGTTGTGTTCTTTTTCATAATCTTTTACTTTCAATTTAAAACCCTTAACATACTTTTCTGTTAAGGGTACTAATTCTATATTATTCTTTGTTAATTCTAACTTAATATCTTTATTGCTTTTATATGCTTTCTTTTCTCTTTTATTGTGTGATCCAATTTGTGCTAAATCATTGATAGTCATTATCGGTTGACTTCTAAATATTCCATAATTCATTATATCATCCTCTCTTTCTTATATTTTTGCATAATAAAAGATACTTTTATCAAGTACCTTAAACTCTTGTATTTACTTACCAAAATAGCCATTTCTTCTATTTTTGGATTTAACCGATACCTCCATGTCCCACATCAATTATAATGTATTTACCAGTTAAAGGAAGGATGGCCTCAACTTTAAGAGAATAAAAAACTAAAACACATATAAAAAAAGTAAACAGAACATTAAAATATTTCTTCATAATATATTTTATTTTCTATTTTACTTATTATTCTATATATTCTTTAGTAAACGAATTTAAATATTTTAAAATAACCTCTATGGCATCTTTTATGGGTATTTCTAACCAATTTACTTTAGAATTATCTAATTTTAAAAGAAAACTTTTATTTTTTAAAATTTCATTTACTTTTTTATTAACACCTTTAAAGTCATTAATATCTAATGTTTCATCTTTAAATATTATCTCGTTTATAAATTTTTCTATCTTTTTATTATCAAGATTACCATATTTAATTAAATAATAAAAATCAAAAATATCTTTATATCTTGTTGAACGAAAAGCAAATTTCAATAATGATTTTAATTTTTCAGTAAATATTTGCTCTTTAGAATTTATAAATAATGTTGCGCTTTCATTTATAGTGTTTAAATCAAAACAATATTCTTCTTGTTCTTTATCAAAATTCTTACAAACCCCTATATCTAACTTAGTATCAATCCTATAACCATTATTATCAATAATGGTTATATAAACTCTTTTTCCTTCATAATCTTGATGATGAAGTTTTTCAATATTTCCTTTTATAATAATTTTTAATCCATCATTAACATTATTTAATTTATCAATAAAATTTCTAATGGAACTATCTTCTAAAGAATATTTAATAAAATCAAAATCCATATCTCTAGTTGCTCTTCGTTTATCTTTAGAAATATTATGCATTACTACACCACCTTTAATAGTGACATTTCTATTTAAAGAACTTTTAGATATTTTAAGTAAAATAATATCTTGAGCAACTTTAATGTTGGCATCAGCTTGATTATAACCATCATTTAGATATAAATCTACTAACTCACTTAATATCATTAAAATACCTCGTCTTGAATTATCTTTAACAATTTGTTGCCATTGGGATAAACTCTAGCATATTTTTGGATTTTATAAATATCCAAATCATCAATAATTTTTCGGTAGTTTTCAATAATTTCTTTATAATAATCATAAGGTGTTCTATTTTTGTTTTTAACTAGTTCTAAAAGCATTCGTTCTTTATTATATGTTTTTATCTTAACCCCTTCATATTCAATTGTACATTTTCCTAAATTATAGTATTTATCTATAGAAAATGATTGTTCTATATTTTTATCACTAAATCTACTAGAATCTCTTTCACAAGTTATAAATATTTTTTTAGGAATAACATCGGTTAAATTATGATAATAATAAGCACTATCACTAGAAATAATGGCTTTAGGATATTTCTTAGTAAAGACTTCTAAATAATGATTATATTTTTTCGTAGAATATATACCATTTTCAATTTTATATAATAAACCTTTACTAATAGCAATATTAATTTTATAATTTGAACCATATTTCTTTTTAATTTCAATATAATTATAAATCATTTTAATCACCTGATATATATTTTAAACTAAATATACACACAAGTCAATAGTAGTGTGTATATTTAGTTTAATTATTTACGGCTTTTATAATTATATCTTTAGCTATAACATCTATATTATCTAAATCTTCTATTTTAACTTTTCTTATTTCGTAATAATTACTTTTAGAACATCTTTCTAATTCTTCTCCTCCTAAACTAGGAATACCATTTATTATTGAGCAAGAATAGAAATGCGCAATAGTATCTTTACTTTCATCATAACCAAGATAACTATTTATTTTAATATCTATAGATAATTCTTCTTTTAATTCTCTTTTTAAACAATCTTCTAAACTTTCATTTATATTTATACCTCCACCAGGTATAACATAATATTCTTTAATACTTCCATCATCAAGTATTTTTTTTCTAAACATAAGATATACTTCATTATCTTCAATAATTATTCCTCTGGCACTAACTCTTTTATTCATAATTCACCTTTAATTCATTATTTAAATTATATATTAAAGATATTCTAAAAACAATGGCAAAATTGCTAGCGCATCCCAGTTTTGTCAAAATGATTATGAAAAAAAGTTATCAATTATTCTATATTAAAATATTAAATTAATTGATAACTATACTATTAACATTAAGCAAATATAATATTATCAAGAATTAATTGTAAATGGATTATCTTCAGTTCCGCCACCTATTAAAGATATATTTGGAACAAGGTAGAAGACAGGACGAACCATCCTACTGTCCACCGCCCACCGTCCGTAGCACTCTAAGTCACCATATGAGTTGGTATACCAAACCTTGAGCGGATAGACCCCATTGTCGAACAAAGTCATAGTGTATTCACTCTTGCAAAGCGTCCAGCCATAGAGGTTCCCGACATACTGTTCGCACAGCCACTGGTAGCCGACCGACTGAATGTCGTTCTCGGGCGCCCAGTACGCCCAAGAATTTCTATAATCACTTGCATACATTAACCCTATTGGATATGGATTATTTGTTATAGTATTCGATGCATCTGTAACTGGGGGGCACTCTCTATCATAAGAACATGAATATCCTATATTCCCTTTATACCATTTTACACTCTTGATTTTTCCCTTTATTCTTTGGTCTAATAAGTCACTATTATAAAATAATGTGCTATTCAACTCTTTCTGCAATGTTGATTTATCCCAATCCACACCATAAGTACCATCTGTATTCCAAGGATAATCTCCAATTGATATGGCTTTAATTACTTTTATTGAACCTTCATCTATGTCTAGTGTGCTTTTTTCTGTTCCATCTGCAATTCCTAATATTCTATACATATATTTATTTTTACCTTCATCACTTTGACACGTCTCTCCTATCGGTCCTAAACATATATAGTTATTTGTTACTTGAGATGGTGACCCATAATATCTATATAAGCCACTTACTGCTGTATCTTGTAATGCTGAATTACTTTCTCTTTCATTTATTAAATCTTGGCCAGTTTTTCCTGGTTTATTTATTGTATAGTTTTGATAATACCAACCATAGCCATTATTAGGTTGTTGAGTTATTAAGTTTCCTGCATTGTCATATATACTTGCATATACTGTCCAACTACTTCCTTCTGTTAACGTTACTGTATAACTAGGTTGCCCTGTTAATTCTCGTTGTTCTACAATTGCTCCATCTTTGTATACATGCACTACCCAATATCCTACCCCTGTTAAATTATCACTTGGAGTTATCGTTACTGTTTGACTTCCTGTATATGTCCCTCCTGTTAAACTATACCATACTGTTGGTGGCGTTGTGTCTATTGTATAGTTTTGATAAAACCAATTATCTCCATTATTTGGTTCTTGTACTATTATATTACTTGTATTGTCATAAACCCTTGAATATACTGTCCAATACCCTTCTGTTAACGTTACATTATAACTTGGCCATCCTGTTAAATCCCAACTTGATTGCACTTCATCAAATACACTATTTTTATAAGCATGTACCATCCATAATCCTACTCCTGATACTGCATCACTTGGTGTTACTGTTACTGTTTGATTTGCATTATATGTTCCTTCAGGTACACTATAGGAAACTGTTGGTGAGGTTACATCATAGGTTATTACATCACTACTTGATAATGATTTATTTCCATATCTATCTTTTACAAATCCGAAGATTACCTTTTGTCCTTCTGTTGTAAATGTATAACTATACTGATTGTTTGATTGAATTGATTGCCATTTATCATTACAATCATTTATATCATTTGTCTCTGTTATACATACTTGGTCTAAATTACTATTATTATTTCCTGGTGTTATATATACTATATTTGTCCCTATATTTGTATATTTTGGGGTAGTTATTTCTTTTATATAAAAACTATCTATTCTTGGTTTAAAGTTTCCTACTTTACCATTAAATATTTGGACTGGATCTGTTACACTATTATAATAAGCATGGGTATCTTTTACTGCTACATTTATTATTGTTATTACTAACAGTAATGTTATAACCCCTACTAATGTTATTCCTTCTTTACTTTTGATTATTTCTTTTAGTTTATTAAATATTTCTTTTAACTTGTCTAGTATATTCATTATAACCTCATTTATTATCTAATCTATTGTTATATTAGCATAACTTTTTAATGAGTTTTTTTATCTATAACTATTTGGTTATATATTCGGCATTTAAAACATTTTCTATGAAAAAATTATCTCGGTGATAAAAATGAACTTAATTAGATTAAAAGAAATTAGGGAAGATAAAGATTTATTGCAAAAAGATATTGCTGAAGTATTAAATATGTCGCAAGTACAATATAGTAGATATGAAACGGGTACTAGATTGATACCTATAGATAAATTAGATGCCCTTGCGGACTACTATGGAGTATCTGTTGATTATTTAATTTGTAGAACAGACAATAAGAAACCATATTCTAAATCAATCATCAAATAAATGCTTGATTTTAACCACAAAATACCTTATTATGGTATTTAGAGGTGAAAATATGATAGTTTATAATTTAAAATTAAAAGATAAATTTAAAAATTATTCTAATATAAATAATAAAATAAGTCGAGAAATTAAAAATAAAAAGTTATATAGAATTATAAATGGTATATATGAAACAGATCCTAATACACCACCTTATTTACTTGCATCATGTATATATGGACCATCATATATATCTTTTGAGTATGCTCTTGCTTGCTATGGAGCCATACCTGAAAGAGTATATACTGTTACTTGTGCAACTTTTAATAAAAAGAAGAAAAAAGAATATAACACAAGGTTTGGTAATTTTACATATCGGGATGTACCTTCATTTGCCTATCCAAAAGAAATCATTTTAATAGAAGAAGGAAATTACTCATATCAAATAGCTACTTTAGAAAAAGCCTTATGTGATAAACTATATACTTTAAGACCACTTCATAATTTAAAAAATTTAGAAATAATGTTATTTGATGATTTAAGAATTGATGAAGAAGTCTTTGCTACTTTAAGAATAGATGTAGTCGAAGAATTAAGCAAATTATACCATTCCACTAATGTTAATTTACTAGTTAAATATTTGAAGAGAAAAAAATAAAGTTATTACGTTTAAGTGTAATAACTTTATTTGATAACAAGTGTTACTATAAATATATTAGATAGTATCATCTAATAAGAAATCAATAATGTTTTTATGAATAACACCATTTTGAGATAAATCAATGGTATCCATAGAAATAACATATTTGGGATAATTATCTTCTATTTTAGCAAATGAAGCAAATTCTCTTTCTATAGAATCATCATTTAAATAATAAGCTACTTGGAAATATTTTTTTCCTTTAAACTTACTAGCAATAAAATCTATTTCCCCATATTTTAAAGTACCTATTTTAACATCATAACCTCTGCTTTTTAACTCATTATAAACAATATTTTCAAGGTAAGCCCCTAATTGTAATTTTTTACCAACATTTTTAACTTGGCCTAAGCCTAAATCAGTTAAATAATACTTATATTTACCTTTTAATATTCTTTTACCCCTGACATCAAATCTTTCAGCTTTAGATATTAAACAGGCATTTTTCATATATTCTAAATAATTATATAAAGTATTTTTTGTAACACCTTTATATTCTTCTAAATATTTTATTAAATTATCTCCTGAAAATGTTTGGGAAGGAGTAGTCATAATATATTCAACAACACGATTAAATAAATCGATATCTTTAATATTATATCTTTCAATAATATCTTTTATAACAATAGAATTAAAAACATCCGTTAAATAAGCATTAACTTCTTCTTCCGCGGATAACACATATCGTTGAGGCATTCCACCCCACATTAAGTAATTATCAAATTCTTCTTGTAATTCATATTTATTAGTGGTCCTAATTTTCTTTAATTCACAAACCTCCCTAAAACTTAAAGGATAGATTTCAAAACTTACATATCGTCCTGATAAGTTAGTAGCAAGCTCTCCCGAAAGTAAATCACTATTAGATCCCGTAATAAAAATAGATATCTTCTCTTTATATTCTGCTTTAAAAGAATTAACAGCCAGTTCCCAATTTTTAACTTTCCCAATTTCATCTAAAAAGAGATAATGTTTCTTTTTATCTTTAATTAAAGAATGAACATAATTATCTAAATCATTATCATTTTTAATATTGGAATATTTCTTCAATTCAAAATTTAAATAAATAATATGATTATTATCAATTCCTTTATTTTTTATTTCATCTACTATTTGGGTTAATATAACAGATTTACCACATCTTCTAATACCTACAAGAGCTTTAATTATATCAACTTCATAAAAAGGTCGTATTTTAGATAAATATTTCTCTCTTATTACCATTTTTAATCACCTATTTATATTATAATACTAAATATTCAATATGTCAATTTAGTATTCTATGGAATACTAAATTATTAAAAATGTTAAAAAAGTATTCCAGAGAATACTTTTTTGCATATCTTAATCCACAAAAAAAACTATTGAGAAATAAATCCCAATAGTTAATTTTTTTAAAATTATTTAATAATTTCTGATACTACACCAGCACCAACAGTACGTCCACCTTCACGAATTGAGAATTGAGTACCATTTTCAAGTGCTACTGGAGCAATTAATTCTACTGTCATATCAACATTATCACCTGGCATAACCATTTCAACACCAGCAGGTAACTCGATAACACCAGTTACATCTGTAGTTCTGAAATAGAATTGAGGACGATAATTTGAGAAGAATGGAGTATGTCTTCCACCTTCTTCTTTAGATAGAACATATACACTACCTTTAAACTTAGTATGAGGTGTAACACTTCCTGGTTTAGCAAGAACTTGTCCACGTTCAACGTCTTCACGAGCAATTCCACGAAGTAATACTCCGGCATTATCTCCTGCTTGAGCATAATCTAATGATTTACGGAACATTTCAATACCTGTAACAACAGATTTTTGAGTAGGTCTTAAACCAACGATTTCAACTTCGTCATTAAGATTTAATCTACCTCTTTCAACACGTCCTGTAACAACAGTTCCACGTCCTGAAATAGTAAATACGTCTTCAATACTCATTAAGAATGGTTTATCAGTATCTCTTACTGGAGCATCGATATAACTATCAACAGCAGCCATTAAATCACGGATACTTTGAGCAGCTTCTTCATCACCTTCAAGGGCTTTTAAAGCACTACCACGAATGATAGGACAATCAGGATCAAATCCATATTCTCCTAATAATTCTCTAATTTCCATTTCTACTAAGTCTAGTAATTCTGGATCGTCTACTTGATCAGTTTTGTTCATGTAAACAACAATTTTAGGCACACCAACTTGACGAGATAATAAAATGTGTTCTCTAGTTTGTGGCATTGGACCATCAGCAGCAGAAACAACAAGGATAGCACCATCCATTTGAGCAGCACCAGT
>CANRQF010000051.1 GCA_947632715.1 uncultured Bacilli bacterium
AATAATTGATAATAATTTGTCAATAATATATAATGAATAAATTTTAAAGTATTGAAAAATTGATATTATTATATTATAATTAATTTGAATAGATAATAAAGGTGGTACAATAAAATGAATGAAAAAAAATCGGTTTTTTATTTTAGTTATGCTATTGTGTTTGTAGTATTACTTGCTATTATTGGTATTTCATTTTCATATGCATATATTCAAGTTACAGCAACTGATAACTTTGGAAATACATATAATGTATCAAGCTCTGCAGAATGTTTAGATATGAATTATTTAGAATCAAATTTAATAAGTTTATCTAATCAATATCCTTTGCAAGATGTTCAAGGGTCTAAACTTACACCCGTTACTATCACGATAAAGAATAATTGTAATAATAGTGTTCAATATTCATTATTTTTTACTTCACTTTATATGAATCCAAGTAGTGGATATATTGAAGATAGTAAAGTAAAAATACAATCAGATGGTAATGTTGCTATGGGAATTAAAATGGTTAACACATTGAATATTGTATCTAGTAGTTCTAACACTTATAAACAAATAAACGCAAATTTAGCTTCTCGTAATAACGTTAAAGATTATATTCCTAGAACTAGTTATTATTTAAGTAGTAATACAACTCCAAATATACTTGCTGCTAATGCTACTCACACAATAAATGTTAGATTATGGATTGATTATTACGAAGGTGGTTCTAGTAGTAATGCTAGTAATAATAATTCAACTCAAGGTAAAGATTATGCTGGTGCATTTACTTTAGTTAGTCCAGGCATTGGTTAATAGTTTTAAAAAATTAAAACTAAAAAAATTGTGGTTTATAAAAAGCTGATTAATTTTATCAGCTTTTTATGTGGAAAAATAAATAAAGCATAGACTTTAATTAACCAATTTGATAAAATAAAAATGGTGAAGTAAAATGTATAGTTATTTTAATGGTAAAATAGATTCAGTTAATTCTGATAGTGTAGTAATTGATGTAAATAATGTAGGTTATTTAATATATGTACCTAATCCATTTAGTTATGAAGAAGGTAAAACATATAAAATATATGTATATAATCATATTAGAGAAGATGGGTATTCTTTATATGGCTTTAAAAATAAAGATGAGCTTGAATTATTTATGAAACTTATTAATGTTAAAGGAATGGGTCCAAAGGTTGCCAGTGGTATATTTGCAACCGGTTCAATTAATGGCATAGTAGATGCAATTAATAAAGAAAATTTATTATATTTAACTAAATTTCCTAAAATTGGTGAAAAGTTAGCTAGACAAATTGTATTAGATTTGAAAGGCAAAGTATATTCAGTTAGTGGTAGTGAGGAAGAAGAAAGTACTTCCGATGAATTAATAAGTGTTCTAGAAAATCTTGGCTATAAAACAGCAGAAATTAAGAAAATATTACCGACAATTGATAATTCAAAGACTTTAGAAGATCAAGTAAAAGATGCTTTAAAAGCATTGTTAAAGTAATAAATATTAGAAGGAGGTTTTTAAATGGATAAAAGAATAGTTGATAGCGAAGAAAGAGAAGAAGATATATTTGAAAAAAATATAAGACCTGATACTTTAGATGAATATGTAGGTCAAAAAGAAATTAAAGAAAATTTACGAATATTTATAAAGGCTGCTAAAATGCGTAATGAACCTTTAGATCATGTTTTATTATATGGACCTCCTGGACTAGGTAAAACAACTCTTGCCCATATTATTGCTAATGAACTTGGGGTAAATCTTCGAACTGCCAGTGGTCCATCCATTGAAAAAAGTGGAGATTTAGCAGCTATTCTTTCTAATCTTGAACCTGGTGATGTTTTATTTATCGATGAAATTCACAGAATGCCATCATATATTGAAGAAATTTTATATCCAGCAATGGAAGATTTCGAAATAGATTTAGTAATTGGTGGTGGTGATGGTAAAAGTAAGAGTATTAAAATCAATTTACCTCCTTTTACTTTAGTTGGAGCTACAACCAGAGCTGGTGATTTATCTAGTCCCCTAAGAGATCGTTTTGGTATCGTATCGAAATTAGAATATTATAGTGAGGAAGAACTAAAAGATATAGTAGTTAGAAGTAGTCATGTTTTTGATATCGAAATAGATGATGATGCCGCGATGGAACTAGCAAGAAGAAGTAGAAAAACCCCAAGAATTGCTAATCGTCTATTTAGAAGAGTTAGAGATTTTGCTATAGTTGAAGGTGATGGTAAAATTACTTTAGATATTACTTTGAAAGCTTTAAAAAGATTAAATGTTGATGATCAAGGACTAGATAATATTGATAGAGAATATTTAAAGAGTTTGATTACTAAATTCGGTGGTGGTCCCGTTGGAGTTGAAACAATTGCCACAAGTATTGGAGAAGAAGTAACTACAATTGAAGATGTAGTAGAACCATATTTACTACAAGAAGGTTTTATTAAAAGAACAAGAAGTGGAAGAGTAGCAACTGAAAAAGCTTATCGGGTAATTGGTATAGATTATAATTTTGGACTATTTAAGGAGGTCTAAAAATGGTTTTATTAGATGGAAAAAAAGTTAGTAATGAATTATTAATTAATTTTAAAGAAAAAATAGATAAACTAAATAAAAAAATAGGCTTTGCCGTTATTTGGATAGGTAATGATGAAGCCAGTAGTATTTATGTAAGAAATAAATTAAAGAAATGTGAAGAATTAGGAGTAGATGGACATCTATATCATTTAGATGAGAATGTAAAAGAAGAAGAAGTTATTACCTTAATTGATAAGCTTAATAACGATGTAAATATAAATGGTATATTATTACAGAGTCCGGTTCCTAATCATATTGATATTGTTAAATGTTTTAATAGAATTAATCCTTTAAAAGATATTGATGGTTTTTCTAATGTATCAGTGGGTAATTTATGTTTAGGTAAGCCATTTCATGTATCTTGTACTCCAAAAGGAATCATTAAATTATTAGATTATTATAAGATACCTTTAGAAGGTAAAAATGTATGTTTAATTAATAGAAGTAATATAGTTGGTAAACCATTATTTCATTTATTAATAAGTAGAGATGCAACAGTTACAATGTGTCATTCTAAAACTAGAAATTTAAAAGAAATTACTAAGAATGCTGATATCGTAATAAGTGCAGTAGGTAAACCAAATTTTATTACAGAAGATATGGTTAAAGATGAAGTTATTGTTATTGATGTTGGTATATCAAGAATTGATGGTCATGTAAAAGGTGACGTTGATTTTGAGAATGTATCAAAAAAAGCATCTTATATTACACCAGTTCCAGGTGGAGTTGGCCCAATGACAATAGCAATGATTTTTGATAATTTATTAAATACTATAAAGGAGGATTAATAATGGATCAAAGTTTAAAAGAAGCATTGGCTTTAGAAAGAAAAAGACAAGAAGAAAATATTGAATTAATTGCATCAGAAAATTATGCTTCTAAATATGTTTTAGAATTACAAGGAAGTATTTTAACTAATAAGTATGCAGAAGGATATCCAGGTAAAAGATATTATGGTGGTTGTGAATACATTGATATTTTTGAAACTAAAGCTATCGAATATGCAAAGAAGTTATTTAATTGTAAGTTTGCTAACGTTCAACCTCATAGTGGTTCTAGTGCAAATATGGCCGTATATAAAGCTCTACTTAATCCGCATGATAAAGTTATGGGGATGAATTTAAATCATGGAGGACATTTAACCCATGGCTATAAATTAAATTTTAGTGGTATTGAATATGATATAGTTAGTTATGACGTTGATAGTAAAACTGAAATGATTGATTATGATAAATTAAGAGAGTTAGCAAAAATTGAAAAACCAAAAATGATAATTGCTGGTGCTAGTGCTTATTCTAGAATTATTGATTTTAAAAAAATAAGAGAAATATGTGATGAAGTTGGAGCTTATATGTTTGTGGATATGGCTCATATAGCAGGTTTAGTTGCTACTAACTTACATCCATCACCACTTCCTTATGCTGATGTAGTAACTACTACCACCCATAAAACTTTAAGAGGTCCAAGGGGAGGACTTATTTTAACTAATGATGAAGAAATTGCTAAAAAGATTGATAAAATAGTATTTCCAGGTATTCAAGGTGGTCCTTTAATGCATGTTATTGCGGCAAAAGCTGAGTGTTTTTATGAAGCATTGCAACCTGAATTTACTGAATATCAAAAACAAGTAATTAAAAATATAAAGGCAATGAGTGATGAATTTATTAAACTTGGTTATCATGTTATAAGTAATGGTACTGATAATCATTTAATTTTATTAGATGTTAAAAGTAGTCGTGGTATAACGGGTAAAGAAGCAGAAGTTTTACTTGATAAAGTTCATATTACTGTAAATAAAAATACTATTCCAAATGAAACAGAAAAAGCGATGGTTGCAAGTGGAATAAGAATTGGATCACCTGCTATGACAACAAGGGGCTTTAAAGAAAATGAATTTATTAAAGTAGCCAATTTAATTGATCGAGCTATTTTAAATAAAGATAATGAAGAAGAATTAGAAAAGATAAAAGAAGAGGTATTAAATTTAACAAAGAAATTTCCATTAAACTATTAAGGAGGTACTATGTCTAAATGGGATAAAGAATATATTGATCTATGCAAAGAAATATTGAATAATGGGGTAAGAGTCGAAAACAGAACTGGAATTGATACGATTAAGATTCCTTTTAAATCATTTGAATTTGATTTAGAAGAAGAATTTCCTATTTTAACTACTAAATTTGTAGCTTTTAAATCAGCTGTTTTAGAACTCTTATGGTTTTATCAAGCTAAATCAAATGATGTAAGATGGTTACAAGAAAGAGGAGTTAAAATTTGGAATGAATGGGAAATAGATGAAGATGGTCATTACCAAAATCGCATTTTTCCACCTGAATATGCTCATACAATTGGTACGGCTTATGGTTATATAGTAAATAAATTTAATTTAACTGATAAAATATTAGATAAACTAAAAAATAATCCTAATGATAGAAGAATGCTAATGAGTTTATGGCAAGATGATTATCTTGATACTGCCGTTCTTCCTTCTTGTGTTTGGAATACAATGTGGGATGTAACAGATGGTAAATTAAATGCGATAGTTACTTGTCGTAGTAATGATGTACCACTTGGTATGCCTTTTAATGTTACTCAATATGCTGTCCTAGTTCATTTATTTGCTCAAGTATCAGGATTAAAACCAGGTAAACTATATTATAATGCGAAAGATTTACATATTTATATAAATCAAATTGATGGCATTAAAGAACAAATTAGAAGATATGACGAACTTGGTGACTATCCAGCCCCAGAACTTTGGATAAATAAAGATATAACTGATTTTTATGAATTTGATAATTCTAAAGAACTTAAAGATATAAAACTAGTTAGATATAATCATCATGGTAAGATAGGAATGCCGGTTGCTGTATGATAAGTTTAATCGCTGCCATTGGTCAAAATGGTGAACTCGGTAAAAATAATAAGCTTATTTGGAATATACCCAGTGATTTAAAATTTTTTAAGAATACTACACTTAATCATAAAGTCATTATGGGTTATAATACTTATCTATCTATAGGAAGAGCACTACCTAATAGAGATAATATTGTCTTATGTCATGATATAAATTTAATAAATGATGAGCACATTAAAGTTTACAATAATATAGATGAACTAATAGCTAAAGAAATAGATGATGAAGAAGTATTTATTATTGGTGGTGCTTCTTTATATAAATATTTTTATCCTTTAGCTAGTAAATTATATTTAACTTTAATTGAAAAAAGTGATAGAGAAGCCGATGTATATTTTCCAAAAATAGATGATAATTTATGGAATAAAGAAATAATAGATGAAAATAATGAAAACGATATAAATTATAAGCATGTTTTATATAGAAGGAAGTAAAAGATGGATAGAATAATACTAAAAATTAGTGGCGAAGCCTTAAAAGAAGGCAATAATAATGTTTCTAAAAATAAATTGGATGTTATTTTAAAAACTGTCCAAAAATTACAAAAATTAAATAAGAAAGTAGCTATTGTCATTGGTGGCGGTAATTTCTTTAGAGGAAGAGAACATCAAGATATGGACGCAGTTAGAAGAGATACAATTGGTATGCTAGGTACAGTTATGAATGCTTTATATGTTGAAGATTATCTAAAGAATAATAATATTTCTTGTATTTGTGCAACTCCGTTTGATTTTCCCAAACTAATTCCTAATTATACAGATGAAGAATTAAAGAAATTATATGAAGATAATGTCATTATATTTGGCGGTGGAGTAGGCATGAGTGGTTATTCAACTGACAGTGGAGTTATTCTTGCTGCAAAAAAAATAAATGCTAATCTTATTATTAAAATGACTAATGTCGATGGTGTTTATGATAGTGATCCAAAAGTTAATAAAGATGCCCATAAATTTTCTAAACTTACTTATGAAGATGTCTTAAAAAATGAATATCAAGTAATGGATTTATATGCAGTTAGAGAATGTATGAATAATCATATTAGTATTTTAGTTATGAATTTTAATGATTATGATAAAATTGAAGATGTAATGAACAATAAAATAGGTACATTTATAGGAGAGTAACCATGGGTAAATTAATAGTAATTGAAGGAACAGATTGTTCAGGAAAAGGTACACAAAGTGAATTATTATTTAAAAGATTAGAAAGTGAAAAGAAAAAAGTAGTAAAATTATCATTCCCAATGTATGATACTCCTACTGGTAAAATAGTTGGTGGTCCTTATTTAGGAAAAGAATCCATTTGTAAGGGGTGGTTCAAGGAAGGCGCTAATAATGTTCCTGCAAAAGTTGCATCACTCTATTATGCTGCCGATAGACTATATAATATCGATACCATAAAAGATTATTTAAATAAAGATTATATAGTTATTTTAGATAGATATGTTCCATCTAATATGGGACATCAAGCCGGTAAAATTAAAGATAAAGATGAAAGATTAAAGATGTTCAAATGGTTAGAAAAACTAGAATATGAACTACTAGAGCTTCCTAAACCAGATATTAGTATCTTTTTACATATGCCTTATACTTTTTCAAAAAAATTACAAAATAATCGAAATGAATTAGATGAACATGAATTATCTAAAGATAATATAATTAATGCTGAGAATGCTTTCTTAGAAATGTGTGATTTATATAACTTTATTAAGATAGAATGTATTAAAGATAATGAAATAAGAACAATTGAAGATATAAGTAATGAAATATATGATAAGATTATTAGTTTAATTTAGGTGGACATTTAGTCCATTTTTCTTTATAATATTTTTGGTGATTAATTATGAATATTAATGATTATGATTATGAATTAGATGAAAAATATATTGCTCAAACACCAATTAAAAATAGAAGTGAATCTAAACTAATGGTTTTAGATAAAACTAATGGTAATATTGAACATAAAAAATTTTATAATATTAAAGATTATTTACAAAAAGGTGATGTTTTAGTATTAAATGACACTAAAGTATTACCAGCAAGATTAATGGGTGAAAAAATAGATACAAAAGCTAAAATTGAAGTATTACTTTTAAAGAATATTGAAGGTGATATTTGGGAATGTTTAGCTCGTCCAGGTAAAAGATTACATATTGGTTCTGTTATTAAATTTAGTGATGAACTTACTTGTGAAGTAATAGAAAAACTTGAAGATGGTATTATTCATGTTAAATTTAAGTATGTTGGAATATTCTTAGAAATAATTGAAAGAATTGGTTTAATGCCACTTCCACCATATATTCATGAATCACTAAAAGAACAAGATCGTTATCAAACTGTTTATGCTAAATACTTAGGTAGTGCAGC
>CANRQF010000052.1 GCA_947632715.1 uncultured Bacilli bacterium
TAAGTATTTGTTCAATTATGTTTTTTAATAAAGAAAATAATGAAGAAATAGAATATATAAATAAATTTAATAATGTTATAGATGATAATATCATTAATTTATCTAATGATTATCCACTTTTTATTAATAACTTAATTAATGCTAATATAAAAATGCCTATTATTGATAATATGATACCTCAAGGTTTGGCAGTAACAAGTGATAATTATATTGTTACTTATTATGATGAATTGCAAGAAAAAAGTTCTTTGGTTGATTTATTAGATTTTGAAGGAAAAATAATCAATGAGAAAAAGTTAAATAATAAATCTCATGTTGGGGGAGTAGCGTATGATTCAAAAAGAGAGTTAGTTTGGATACCAGGTGAAAATGGTATACTTAATGTATATAATTATAATGATTTTTTTAATAATGTAGAATTAATTCCTCAATATATATTTACTAATTTAAGTGATGATTTAATAAATTATAAAAATAATAATGAAAAAGAAATTTCATTCTTAACCATAAATGAAGATAAATTATTTATTGGGAATTTTTCTTTAAAAAATAGTGGCAAAATTAAAGAATATCAAATAAATGATAATAACTCAAATATTAAGTTAACCTTTATTAAAGAGTATAGTAGTTTAAATTATATTCAAGGAATGACTTTTTATAATATAAATGATAAACAATACCTTATATTAAGTCATTCTTATGGCAGGAATAATAATTCCAAAATTTGTATATATGAATTTGATGAAAATAAAAATAGTATAAGTGAGATGACTAATATTAAAAAAGTTATTCTTCCACCATTGTTAGAACAAATATCAATCAAAGATAATTATTTGTATTTAATATTTGAATCTGGTAGTAAAAAATATCAAAATAATTTAATAATTATATCTGAAATCTGTGTAATAAATATAAATAGATTAATTTTTGACGATTATAGTTATGTATTATAATAAAAAATTAAGATTTGACTTGAATAATAGAATTGAAAACCAGTAAGAATAATGTTATATTATTAGTACATAAAATTAAATTTAATAAATATTAATTTAATTGGAGGAAGCCATGGGTAGAGTTAAAAATAAACAAGATAAAAAAACTATGAAAAAAGTATTAAATATACTTTTAAATATAATTCTTATTGGTGGTGTTTTTTGTGTAAGCATTATTTTAGCATTTGCTTTATATATTGTTATTATTTCACCTAATTTTGAAAAAGAAGAATTATATCAAACAGAACCAACTATATTTTTAGATATAAAGGGTAGAGAAATAGCTAAAGTTGGTATTTCTAATACTACTATTATGGCTTATGATGATATACCTGATGTTATGATTGATGCTTTAATAGCTACTGAAGATTCTAGATTCTTTCAACATAAAGGTATCGATTTATATAGGTTTATAAAAGCAGCGTTCTTACAAGTTTTAGGTAAAGATGATGCAGGTGGTGCATCTACTTTAGACATGCAGTTAATTAAACAAACTTATACTGGTACTCATGAAAATACTAATGGTAATGCAAGAGGGCTTGCAGGTATTATTAGAAAATTTGAAGATGTATATATGTCTGTATTTAAATTAGAAGCAAACTATTCTAAAGAAGAAATAATTGAATTTTATTTAAATAGTCAAGATTTTGCTTTTGGGGCTGGCATTAACTTAAGTAGTAATAGTATTAGAGGTATAGAACAAGCAAGTCAATATTTCTTTGGAAAATCATGTAAAGATTTAAATTTAGCGGAAGCATCAGTTTTGGTTGGTATGTTTAAAGCTCCAGATGCTTATAATCCATATAAACATCCAGTTAGAAGTAGAGAAAGGCAAAAGACAGTTTTAAATTTAATGGTAAGACATGGATATATAACTGAAGAAGAGAAAGATATGGTTTTAAGTATTCCAATTGAAAATTTATTAGTAAGTCAAGAGGAAAAAGAAGATAATGCTGATATTAGTCAAAATCTAATTCAATATACAGTAAATGAAATTCAAGAAAGGTTAGGCATTAATGTTCGAAAAGGGGAGTATATTGTTCAAACAACTTATAATTTAGATATGCAAGAAGTGCTAGCCAAACTTGAAAATGGCGAATTATTTACATTTCCAAATGAAAAAGTGCAAGAGGGTGTAGCTGTAACAAGTACAGTTGATGGTTCAATTGTAGCTATGTCTGCTGGAAGAGGATATAGAGCTGGTGGTGATGATCGAGCTACCAAATATGCTCACCAACCTGGATCAACTGCTAAACCAATTTTTGAATATGCTATGTATCTTGAGCACATAAGTAAAAGTACATACGATATGCTACTTGACGAAAAAATGACTTATTCTGATGGTAGTTCTATCAAAAATTATGATAGTGCTTATAAAGGTTTAATAACTTTAAGAGAAGCCTTAGTTGATTCAAGAAATATTCCAGCTTTAAGAGTTTTTCAAAAAGTTAGAAATAAAAATAAAAATTTAATTCCTGATTTTGTTCAAAGTATTGGAATTAAATTAAATGAAAATGGTGTTTTAGAAGCTGATGCCATTGGTTCTAATACAGAAGTAACACCACTTCAATTATCGGCTGCTTATGCTGTTTTTGGAAGAGGTGGCTATTACATAGAGCCATATAGTTTTACAAAAGTAACAGATGTTGAAACCGGAAAAGAATATACATATGGTTATACAAAAGAAAAAGTATTAGAAGAATCAACTGCTTATATGATTAATAATCTTTTAAAAGATGTTTCAGCAGGGGCTACTGTAAGTGGTACTGATATTGCTGCTAAAACAGGAACAACTAATTTAGATGCTGATACTAAAAAAGCTAATAATTTACCAGCAAGTGCTAATAAAGAAGTGTGGATGGTTAGTTATTCTCCATCTCATTCTATAGCTTTATGGTATGGATATGATAAAATTTATGATAATGCTTTTGAAAATAAATATTATTTTAAAAGTGGAGAAGGATCTAGTGCTAGAAAAAAGATAATGGGTAAGTTAGTAAAGGCCATTCATGAGAAAAATAAAAGATTTAAAAAACCAGGTTCAATTACAGCAGTAAGCGTAGAAAAAGAGACTTTCCCACCACAATTATGTAGTGAGTTTACGCCTAAAGATAAATGTATAACAGAATATTTTGCTAAAGGGGCAGTACCAGCAACAGTATCTAATCGTTATAGTAGACTTAGTAATCCAACTAATGGCTTATCTATAACTAGTGGTAATAATATTACATTAAAATGGAATCCAATTGCAACTCCAGAAGCAATTGATTCGGAAATACTTGCTGAACACTTTAGAACTTACTATGATAAATATGCCGATGAATATTATCAAAAAAGATTACAATATAATAATGAAAATATTGGTACATTAGTATATAAAATTTATTTAAGAAATAGTGATGGAACAGAAGTGAAAATTGGCGAAACGAGTAATGGTACATTCAGTTATACTGCTCCAGCAAGTGGTAATTATACTTTTGTGGTTAGATCTGCTTATTCTATTTTTGATAGCAATAAAAGTACGGGCTTAATTATTAATGCAACTATAGATAATAAAGTTGAAGAATTTGAACCAACACCGGAAAACCCTAGTGAAGAGTTATAATTGAAGGAGAATGTATGTATAGTGTCCTTTTAAGTGATTATGAATTAGGAATAGAACTTATTAAAGAAAGACTTAAAACTATAATTAATGATAAACAAAAAGTAGTGATAATTTCTTGGGCTTTTCCTAGTGAAATAAATAAAAAAATATTTGCTGAAGAATGGTTTCCAAAACATGGAAGAAGATATAATAAATATGTGAATCCCTTATTAGAGTTAGGTATTAAAGAAGAAAACGTTACTATTTTAAATTGTTATGATGAAAAAAATAATTTTAAACAAATAATTGATGATAGTGATATATTAGTAATTACTGGTGGTAATCCTGAAATGTTATATAGTAAAGTTACCCAAGAAACTGAAATATTATATAATATTAAACATTATAAAGGGATGATTATTGGGGCAAGTGCTGGTGCTTGTTTACAATTAAAAAGATATTTTATAACTGCTAAAAATAATTATTATAAATATTTTGCTTTTTATGATGGTTTTGGTGTTTTAGATGATCCATTTTATTTAGATGTTCATACTATTAATAATAAGAAGTATTTAGATAAGTTACAAAAAATAGCTAATGAAAAAAAGAAAAAAGTATATGCTATATATAATGATGGAGCAATTATTTATAATAGAGAGAATACCAAATTAGAAAAATATGGTAGAATCTTAGATATAGAACCTAATAAATAAAATTGTCAATATCAGTATATTTTTAAAAATAGGGCATATTATTAATTGCTAACCATATTTATTTATGATACTATTATTCTAGGAGGAATTTTATATGACATGGATAATTATATTAATTGTTGTTATTGTTTTAATTGCTTTTGTTTCAACAGTTTATAATAATTTAGTTTCATTAAGAAATAAAGTTAGAGATCAATATAGTCAAATTGATGTTCAACTTAAAAGAAGATTTGATTTAATACCTAATTTAATTGAAACAGTTAAAGGGTATATGAATCATGAAAAGGAAACTTTAGAAAGCGTAGTTAATGCTAGAAATTCTTATGTAAATGCTAATAACCTTGAAGGAAAGTTAAATGCTGATGGTGAATTAAGTAAAGCTGTAAGTAGATTATTTGCTTTATCTGAAAGTTATCCTGATTTAAAGGCTAATGAAAACTTTTTACATCTTCAAAATGAATTAAAAGAAACTGAAGAAAAAATAAGTTATGCTCGAAGTTTTTATAATGATTCAGTATTAAAACTTAATAACAAGATAGATATGTTCCCATCAAATATTATTGCCGGAATGTTTAAATTTAAGAAAGAAGCATTCTTTGAAGCAACTAGCGAAGAAAAAGAAAATATACAAGTTAAATTTTAAGGCATTATCAAATGCCTTTTTTAAGAGGTAAAATATGAAAAAAATATATAGATTATTATTTACTATATTATTGTTTTTATCTTTTAGTAAAGTAGTTTTAGCATACAATGATATTAAAAGTATTAAAATGGATATATATGTAGATAACACTGGTACAGCCCATATTAAAGAAGAGTGGATAGCATCTTTAGATAGAGGAACCGAAGGATATAAACCATACTATAATTTAGGAAGCAGTGAAATTGAAAATTTTAAAGTTAATATGGATGGTAAATATTTCACTACTTTAAATAATTGGGATATTGATGCTACTTTTCAAAATAAAAGTTATAAGGCTGGATTAAATTATGGCAGTGATAAAGTAGAATTATGTTTTGGCATAAGTGATTATGGTAAACATACTTATGTAATGGAATATGATATAACTAATTTTGTTGTATCTTTAAATGATGCTCAAATGATTTATTGGCAATTAATCCCTTATGATTTATCGGATAAACCGGAAAGTATATATATAAAAGTATATAGTGATTTTCTTTATGAAGATACTTATGATGTATGGGGATATGGTTATGGTGGTAATAATAATGGCTATGCCTACATCTATGATGGTTATATTGAAATGAGTAAAGATGGAGCATTAAATAGTGATGAATATGTCGTATTACTAGCTAAATTTCCAGAAGGTACTTTTAGTACAAATTATAAGATTGATGAAGATTTTTCGTATTATTTAGATATGGCTAATGAAGGTGTAGATGAAAATCAAAATAAAAATGATTATCAAAATTATCCAATTTATACAACTAATAATAAATTTATAATCAATTTTGTTCCGTTATGGATAATTTTTTGTACTATTGGTATGATAGCAGAAATAATAATAGCATCTACTCCTAAGTTTGGTACTAAAAAAATTATATTTCCTAAAAATAAAACTAAATTAAAAGATGCTCCTTATTTTAGAGATATTCCTTGTGAAAAAGATATATTTAAAGCTTATTGGATTGCTGGTCAATATAAACTTATAAAAAATAAAAATGATTTTTTAGGAGCAATTCTTCTTAAATGGTTAAAAGATGGAGTAATTGAAAATGTAGTAGTTACTAAGAAAAAGAAAGAAGAAAAAGCTTTAAAATTAATAGATTCAACTTCATTAAATGAAAAAGAAAATGAACTTTATCAAATGATGTATGATGCAAGTAAAGATGGAGTATTAGAAAAATATGAATTTGAATCATGGTGTGAAGATCACTACCGTAAAATATTAAATTGGTTTGATAGGGTTGTTGATGATGAAACAAATAAATTGGTTCAAGAAGGTTTATTAGAGAAATATAAAAAATCTTATTATGTAAAAGATAAAATTCAAGAATACGCTTATGAAATGGCGGGATTAAAAAAATTCTTAAAAGACTTTTCTAATATTAAAGATAGAGAAGCGATTGAAGTTAAATTATGGGAATACTATTTAATTTATGCACAAATATTTGGTATAGCTAAAGAAGTTGCTAAAGAATTTAGAGAAATGTATCCTGATGTTATAACTGAAGATTATTATAATGATATTATCTTTATCCATACTATTTCTTATAATGGTGTTAATTCAGCAAGTACTGCTAAAAGCCGAGCTGAAAGCTACTCATCTGGTGGTGGAGGATTCTCATCTAGTGGTGGTGGCGGTGGCTCCTTTGGTGGAGGAGGCGGAGGCGGAGGCTTCCGTTAAAAGCAATAATATATTGCTTTTTTCATATAATAGGAAAGTCATACAACAAAAATATCGAATAAAATAAGCGAACAAATGGCGAAGAAGAAAGAACAAGCAGGCAAAAAGGCAAGATATATATTATCTTTCTTCATACTGTTGACAAAAGAAAAATTGTTAATGGTCTTTTTATTTTAAAAAAAATATATTATAATGAAGAAGTAAATTGTACCTAAAATATAAGCTTACAAACCTTACTTTTTTAATGGGAAAATGATATAATAAACATATGTACAATAAGAAAGTAAGTGATGAAAATGTCAATGACCAGACAAAGCTATAAAAAAGATTGTATAATATATAAGTACATTAGAAGAATTAGTACCAAAGGAACATTTAATCAGAATTAAACATATTTTCATCAATTAGGTAAAATATTTTCTTTAAAAAACTTAAAGAAATTTTTTGGTTAGAAAAATCATCCATAATAATTACTACTTTCTATATTAGTATCATTATATCATTGAGAAAGTCATAAAATTAATAAAAAAATGTTGTGCTACAAACAAATGTATATTATAATTTAAATGTATCTAAAGGGGGTATGGATTATGTTAATTAAT
>CANRQF010000053.1 GCA_947632715.1 uncultured Bacilli bacterium
GTAATGTACAACATTTTAAAAACGAGCAAACCTAGGTAATTAAAGGGATTGTTCGTTTTTACTGTCAAAGTCAAGTTCTTTTTAATTTTTATCGTCAATTACATTTGACTATTTTTTTCTTGTTAATTTTTCATAAATATTATCATTATTATTTAAAGCATTATATAAATCATTTAATTCTTCTTTAGATAAAGATGAAATTATACCTTCAAAATCATTTACTAAAGCTTGTTTTTTCTCTGCTTCAATTTTTAATAATCTTTCTTCTTTTTGTTTATCGATTGTTTTTATAAATTCTTCAATATTACCATTTACCTTATTATTTTTTAATACTTCATATAATATCTCTAAAATATGATAATCAGTATTTCTAATAAGATTATCTATTGTGTTATTTAATATTTCTTTGGCTTTATCTTTTACTTCATTTAAGAATTTAATAGTTTTATTATTTACCTCTTTTTCATAATCACTTAAATTTTTAAGATTCTTTAATTCTACTATTTTCTTATCAATATTTTTGATAAAAGTTTGTAAAAAAGCATCTAAATTAACAATAACTTTAAAATTATGTTTTAATTCAGCTCGATTATGATTTAAGCCATAAGCTTGGTTATCTATCCACAAACTATCATTAGGGCTGAAAAAACTATTGGTAAAACCACATACTTCATCTAATAATTTTCTTTTATCACTTATCACTAATGACTTATCGTTAATAAAAGCATTAATAAAAGTTTCACTAAATTCCATGTTATGATGAGGATTTTCTTTACCTTCAATTAACACAGCTTGAACTTTATTAACAATATTATCAATTTTTTCTTCTTGATAATTTTCTTCTTTTAATTTTGTTCTAAATTCTTGTAAAATGGTAACAACTCTTTTATTTCTTTCTTCATAATTATCATCAATTCTTTTTTTACGACTATCCCCATTATAAATGTCGCAAGGCTTATTATAAAAATTTTTTCTTTCTTTTGCTAAATCAATACTATATTCTTCTATTTCATCAAATATCTTAGATATTGAATAATCACTAACTGACCCAAATGCATTAGTTGCAGTTAAATCAATTAACAACATATCATGAAATTTAAAAACTGCTTTTGTATTGTTATTATTAATTGCTCTTACAAGTCCCGGCATTACATAATCAGTAAAACGATATTTTACTGCATCAAGTCCTGTATGAATTTCATCATTAACATTGTAACCTTGATAAGCAAACATAAATGCAGTTAATTTACCTATAGCGTTATAAGCAAAGGTATTTAAATCCGCATCTTTTAATTTTACATTTTTTTGATTTCCAGCAATATTTTCTAATAATGTTGTAAAATGAAGTGGATGATCTGTTACATCCCAATCACCATCACCTAGATTTAAATAAAATCTACCTAAAGCTTTAAGAATATCATAAGGAGTTAAATATTCATATAATACATCTTCTAAATCAATAACATTTCTCATAAAAAAAATTTCCTCTCTTTTTTAAAGTTTATAATAGCATTATAATGCTTTAAAATCAAGATAAATTTCTTAAAATCTAATCATTTTTATTATAACTTATATCGTATTCACTTGGACCCTTTATACATTTACCATAAATATCAAAAGAAGATGCATGACATGGACAATCCCAAGTTTTATTTACTTCATTAAAGATTAAACTGCATCCCATATGTGGACACTTATTATATACTTTATACTTTTTATTATTTTCTTCATATATACCAATACTTTTTCCATTTTCATTAACTATTTTTACATTAGTATACCATTTTTTATTTTTTATAATCTTACTTCTTAAATAACTCCACATATTTAATAATAAATTATATAAATAAGAAAATAAATAAATTATATTATTGGTTCTTAAAGGACTACATAAATTAATATATTTATTATTCTTACCTAAAATAATATCACTTAATATTAATCCTGCTAAAGTACCATTAGTCATACCCCAAGTATTATAACCTGTTCCAATTAAGATATTAGGATTACTCTTATTAATAATACCAATATATGGTAATTTATCTAATGTTAATAAGTCATCATTTTTCCACACAAATTCAACTTGATTATTTTGATTAATCAATTCTTTATAATTTTTATTTTCATCTAATTTATTACAAATATTAACAGAATTACTTAGAAATAATTTATAACTATTTTTATCTTTATAAAAACGTACTGATTTAGTTGGTTTTTTACTTGTTATATAAGTATATTTATTATAATTATCTAAATAAGCCATAATATATGATTTTTCAATATGGGTTTTAATAGGCATAAAAAAGGGAAATAAAAAGAAAGGATAATGACAAGCAATAATTATTTTTTTAGTTTTTATTTTATTATCTTTAGTATAACATATATAATTATTATCTATTTTTTTTATATCTATTATTTTAGTCATTTCATATATCTCTTTATTATTTTTTAAACATATTTCTTTTAATTTGTATAAATATTTTACTGGATTAAATACATAAGTATCACTAACCATAATAGCATATTCTTCATTATTATTTATTTCATTTACAATTGATCCAAATTTTTGTAATAATTCTTTTTCTACTTTTAATTTTTCTATTTCTTTTTTATTATTTGCATAAACGAAAGATGATACTTTTTCTAAATTACATTCTATATTTTCTTTTTTAATTATCTCTTTTAATTTATTAATTGCCTCAATCTGACTATCATAATATAATTTAGCCGTATCAATATCATATTTAGTAGCTATATCATAATAAATATGTTCTTGTAAATAATTTATTTTAGCAGTGGACTTACTCGTAGTACCATGACCAATTAAATCACTATCTACTAAAGTTATTTTTAAATTACTATCTTTTAAAAAGTATAATGTCGATAAACCTGTTATACCTCCCCCAATAATTAAGACATCTGTTTCAATATTTTTATTTAACTTCTTTATTTTATTATCAAATTTATCTTTTAACCAAATACTAGTATACTTCATTAAAATCACCATTATTAGTATGTTATAAAATCATTTAATTATTAAAAAAGATAGGAAATCCCTATCAATCATTTTTTCAATATTCCTAAGCCAATATGTAATGGTTCATTATTAATTAATTTCCTTTTTAATTCTCGTTGTAGTGAAGTATCTTCTTTTAGTAAATTATAATCACAATCACTACTTGCGTCAAAAACAAATTTTAAAAAGTCATCTTTATTTTCAATATCTTCCACAATATTAAATAAATTTTGAAATTTCATAATATTACTATTTTCATTTAATATTTCTTTTAATTCCTTACTTAATAACCAAGAGTTAGTAAAATATATTAATTCTTTATCTTTCGTTTCCGGAAAATACTTTCTTATATATTCATCTATATTTTTTAAAGATTCTAATACATCACTTTCTAATAAATTATTTCCTCTTGGAATATGTATTTTAATGTATTTATAGTTACCATTATAATAGTTATCTAATCTATTTTCATTTCTTGGACTTACTTCATATTGTAATCTTCCCTTTTGGATAATATAAGCTTTAACAAAATATGAACCCCATAACATTTGACTAAATCTTATTCCATCTAAATTAAATCTTTTACTATCCAAAGTTACTGTTTCTTTAATATTTAATTTATGCATATCGATTTGTTCAGAATCATAATTTTTAATATTAATGTTTTGCATATGGATTGGATAACCACAAAGCAAAGAAATAACTGGTATCATAAAACTACCATTATCTTTAAAAGTATCTTTTTGATATCCCCAATGCCATATATCATAATAATCTTTGAAATTACTATTATATAAAATATAATACAAAGAATAACAAAATAAATTAAGTTTATAATCGTTATTTAATTTATCTACTTCTTCTAAAATTCTCATTTTATATTGATCATCTAATCCATAATAATCTATTATTTGCTTAAAATCATATTGTTTTAACCAATCCTTATTATAACTTTCCCATATTTTATCATAATTATTTTGTAAAGATTTAGGCACAAAATTTAAATTAACATATTTTAATAATTCTTCTAACTCTATCATTTATCTAATTTCCTTTTCATAGTTAAATCATTATTTAATTCCGTAAGCATTGCATTTAAATTTTTTATTTGCTCTATAGAAAGATTATTATATTCTATAAGTTTCAAAATAATTTCTCTACTTATTTCTTTATGAATATTATTTAATTCTCTATTTTGAATTAAATGATAAATTAATTCATATGTTTCATTACTATATTTTATTTGAAAATTTTTATTAGCGTTTATTAAATCTCTAACATTATCTAATCTATCTGATAACTTTAAGATTAATGCCATATCACTAATATTTAAAACTTTATCTTTTAAATAATTTAATTTACCAACTTTAGCTTTTTCTTTATCATCAGTAGTAACCTCTAAAACTAAATCAGCAATCTCTTTACCAAATAATATTTCTATTTCTTTATAAGATGCATCAGTATCTTCAATCGTATCGTGAAGTAAAGCTGCATAAATTAAATTATCACTATCTTCAATATTTAAAGATTCTATGTAACTTGCTACTCTTTTAGGATGTTCAATATATGGTGTATTATCTTCTCTTACTAAGCCTCTATGCATAAATGTAGCATAATTTAATATCTTTTTATATAACTCATTCATTCTAAACCCTCCACTTACATTATAGTATATTTAAAATAAAAGTTAAAGAAAAGAATTGACATGTAAACTAATTATTTATAAAATAAAATAGAAGAAGGTAAACCAATATGTCAGATATAATTAAGAGAATATTGGAGTTGACAAGTGAAAATAAAACGGTAAATGAAATAGCAAATGAATTACATTTAACTAATAGACAATTGTATAATATTTTTACAACAATTAAGAATAAGGGATTAGATTTTAAAAGAAAATATTATGCTAATGGTGAGATTATTTATAAATTAATTAAAAATTTAAATACTAATACGGACAATAATATTTTAATTACTAGTCCTAATGAAAAAAATATTAAAGTATTATTAAAATCAGATTGTCACATTGGTTCAATTTATGAAAGAATTGATTTAATTAATAAATGTTATGATTATTGTACAAAAAATAATATTCATGTCATTTTTGATTGTGGTGATTTTATTGATGGTATTGTTGGGGGTAATAAAAAATTACATGAAAATGCTAATGATCAAATAAAATATTTTTTAAAAAATTATCCATTTGATAAAGATATTATTACTTTTGGTATTTTAGGAAATCATGATTTAAATACGCTTATAAATGATGGAGTTAATTTTGAAAATGTTTTAAATGCTTATCGTCATGATATTGTCTCTTTAGGTTATGAAAAAGGTATCTTAAATATTAAAAATGATATTGTTTATTTATCACATCCTATATCTAATTTTGAATCTAAAGAAGTTAATGAAAATTATATGGGGCAAAAATTAATATTTGAAGGACATAGTCATCGAGCATCAATAATTGATACACAAAATTATTTAAAAATTAAAGTTCCATCTTTAGTAACATTTGAAACTAAAGATTATCCTGCTTTTATGGTAGCAACATTAAATTTTGAAGAATATGGTTATATTAGTAGTATCAACCTAGAACATTATTTAATAATAGATAATAACATTGTTAAAGTTAATGATATTTTTGTTAGTATGATTGATAATAAAACAATTTTACCTACAAAAAGTCGTTATGAAGAAGAATTACCAAAAAAATTAATCTTAAATAAAAATGAACCTTTAAGTCAAATAGAAAAATTTAATAATAAATACAATAAAGCATAATTAAAAAAATATGATGCAACCTATAAAAGAGGTTGTTTTAATATGCGTAAATTAGAAAAATATCAAAAGAAAAGAAATTTTAAAATTACAAAAGAACCTAAAGGTAAAGTAACTAAAACTAGTAAAAAATTAAAATTTGTTGTGCAACATCATTTAGCTAGAAAAGATCATTATGATTTTCGTTTAGAATATAAAGGCGTATTACTAAGTTTTGCTGTACCGAAAGGACCATCATACAATTATCAAGATAAAAGGCTTGCGATTATGGTTGAAGATCATCCTTTAAGTTATCGTAATTTTGAAGGAATTATTCCCAAAGGCGAATATGGTGCTGGGGTTGTTATGCTTTGGGACCGAGGTACTTATGAAGCAAATAATAATTTTACTAAAGGTTTAAAAGAAGGTATGTTAAAATTCACTTTAAAAGGTGAAAGATTAAAAGGTAAATGGGCTTTAGTAAAAATTAAAGATAATAATTGGTTACTAATAAAAGAAAAAGATGATATTAAAGGTTATAAAAATATTAAAAGAATGAATACAAGTATTAAGACAGGAAGAACAATGACAGAAATTAAAAAGGATGAAAAATGAAAGATAAAGACATTGTTATAAATAATATTGTTATTACAAATCCAGATAAAATTATATTTAAAAATCCTAATATTACTAAATTAGATTTAGTTAAATATTATCAAAAAGTAAGCGAAAGAATGCTACCTTTTTTAAATAACCGATTAATAAGTGTTATAAGAATGCCTGATGGTTATAAGGGTGAAAAATTTTTTAAAAAACATTTAGATACTAAAAATAAAGGTATTGGTAAAAAAATTATTAATAATGATAAAAATCATAAAGAAGATTATTATTATATTAAAAATGCAGAAGGTTTAATTTCGGAAGTGCAAATGAATAGTTATGAATTTCATATTTGGGGCAGTACTATTAATAATATTAATAAACCTAATATGATGGTATTTGATTTAGATCCCGATAAAAATTTAGATATCAATAAATTAAGAGAGGGAGTTAAAGATTTAAAGAAAATATTAGATAGTTTAAAATTAAAAGCATATTTAAAAACTAGTGGTGGTAAAGGTTATCATATTGTTGTACCCATAAATACTAAGATGAGTTGGCAAGAATTTAGAAATACTTCAAGAAATATTGCTCTTTTAATGGAAAGCAAATGGCCAAATAAGTATACAGCCAATATGCGTATGAAAAATAGAAAAGGAAAAATATTTATTGACTGGGTAAGAAACACTAAAAGCGCCACAAGTGTTGCTCCCTACTCCATTCGTTTAAGGAAAAAATGTGCTATATCAATGCCAATTAAATGGAGTGAACTTGATAAAATTAAACCTGATGAAATAACAATTGATATGGCAATAAAAAGATTAAAAAGAAAAAATCCTTGGCAGGATTTCTTT
>CANRQF010000054.1 GCA_947632715.1 uncultured Bacilli bacterium
ATTTTTTATTTTGATGTAATTCTTTCTCATAATGTTTTTTACTCCAATAGATAATTTCTTTTTCTTTTACTTTTTTAGTAGATTTTGTTCCATCAGTATTTTTATAAGTTAATGTTATTTCATTAATCCTTGATTTATATTTAAATACTACTTCATTATTTTTGTTAGTTATAACTTTGTAATCTTTTTCATCTAGCGCCCATTCTCTTTGTGATTTCCAACTTCTTTTAACACTTTTACTAACTATATAGCCATTTCCATTATTAACAATTAAATATTTATTTTCTTGGGTATTCATACCGTTATCTGCTACAACCACAATATGTCCTAAATCCATTTCATCTACATCATTTTCTAATACATCTTTAAATGTTGTTTTATCTTGAGTATTCCCTGGAAATAATTTATGTGATACTGGTAGTCCATTATTATCTACAAATAATCCCATTTGAACTATTGGCCCTTTATTATTTTCTTTTGATACACCATTTTTTCTAAATCCCTTTTTTACTATAATGGGATTTCCTAATTCATCTTTTACTATCTCATTATTTTCATCTAGTTCATAAACATCATCATCCCCATACATTGTTTCAAAATAATAATTAGTTACATCATAATAGGTTAAATCTGTTTTTCTTCCGATAGATGAATTTTTTATTTTTGTATTCATTCTATTTTGGATCTTTTTAGAATTTTCTTCCAATACATCTAAAACTCTATATACTTCTTTTATTTCATCACAATCTACAATTGGAAATAGATATTGGTCTCTTGCTTCAAAAGTTTTCTTTTTACTTTGAGGATCTAATATTCTTCCAAATACCAACATCTTTGTTATTCCATTTAAATCATATTCTATTTTTGATTTTGATTTTATTTGATTTAAATATTGAGAGATTCCCAAACTATTATAAACGCTTTGCAAAAATAAATAGCCTATATTTTTTAATTCAATATAATTTTTATCATTATCAATTTCAAATGTTTTTTTAGTTGGCAAATTAGAATAATAAGTAATTCCATCAAAGTCAATTTCTCCATTTTTAAACTTGTCCCTAAATCTTTTTAAAAAATCAGGCTTACCATCATCAAATTTAGATAGTGGTCCTAAATTTTTTATAATAAACTTTTTTTGACGTCCGATATCTTTTACATATCTAGATTCTGCCAATCTAAGATAAGGTCTACCATTATTTTTAACACATTCAATGTGAGGCATAAAATCATCTCCGTTATATCTTATGTATCTTATGTAAATATAATATCATAAGTTGTGCCAAAAGAAAAGCCTAATTTCAATAAAAATTAAGCTTTTTGTAATTTTTCATCTGTCAAACTCGGGACATAACAATATTGATATATTTCTTACTAATTGTTTATTTTTATGGCTTTTAAAATTCATGCCATTTTTATAATATTCATCTAAAGAAATATACTTTTTCAAGTTATAATCACCCCATATATTACTAAAATATTCTTATGAAAAAGATTATTAATTATTACTCTATTATATTAAAATTAGCATACAAATTATTTTCTTATATAATCTTTTTTCTAAATAATATAAAGATTATGTTATAATGATTTTGAGGTAAAAAATATGAAGAAACTTATTATTGGCATAATATTAATTTTATTACCCTTATGTGTAAATGCTAAAGATATATCTAATGTATCTAATTATATAGTTAATGACAAAGTAGCTAGTAAGTTAAAAGATAATAATGAAAATAGTTATATGAGTATAGATAAAGATTCTAGTATTCAAATAACTAGTGAAGAAGATATATGTGGTTTATATATAATTTATGAATTAAAAAGTCAAACAGGAATAGTTAGAGTAAATAATAAAGATATAAATATTGGGGTTAATAATTTTCTTCATGAATATATTGATTTAAAAGATAATATAAGTAAAGAACTTACTATAAATTATGATAATGATGTTAAAATTGGTGAAATATATGTTATTGGTGAAGGTGAAATACCAGAATATGTAGAAATATGGGATAAGCCATGTGAAAAAGCTGATTTACTTTTATTCTCTACTCATAGTGATGATGAACAATTATTCTTTTTAGGTTTACTTCCAACTTATGTAGCAAGAGGAGCTAGTACACAAGTTGTATATTTTACTAATCATAATAGAGAACCAAAAAGATTACATGAACAATTACATGGGTTATATACAGTAGGTATTAGAAATTACCCAATTATGGGAATTATATCAGATGCATGGTCAGAAACTTTGAATGGTGCTTTAAATAATTTAAAAACTGATAAACTAACGGAAGAAGATGCTTTAAACTTTGAAGTAGAAAATATAAGAAGATTTAAACCGCAAGTAGTTGTAGGTCATGATGAAAAAGGTGAATACTCTCATGGGCAACATATTTTAAATACTTATATATTAGAACAAGCTATTGAAAAAGCAAGTGATAGTACATATCATACTGAATCATATAATGAATATGGGACATGGAATGTTCCTAAAACTTATTTACATTTATATAAAGAAAATGAAATAACAATGAATTATGATATTCCTTTAGATTATTTTGATGGTAAAACTGCTTATGAAGTTTCTAAAGAAGGATATAGTAAACATAAAAGTCAACAATGGACTTGGTTCACAAAATGGATAAATGGGAAAAATAATGAATATACAAAAGCTACGGAAATTAAAACTTATTCTCCTTTAAAATTTGGCTTATATCGTAGTCTAGTTGGTGAAGATATTAATAAAGATGATATGTTAGAGAATATAACTTTATATAAAGATCAAATTAAAGAAGATGATAATAAAGATAGTGATTTAAGTGAAAATATAAATAATATTGATAAAGAAAAAAGTAATAAAGATTTTCAATATTATTTAAATAAATATCAAAAATATTTATTACCTCTTGGATTAATTTTAATCGCAGTTATTTTATTAGTTATTATAAAAAAGAAAAAATAATATAGTTACCCACGCTATATTATTTTAATTTTAATAAAATATTGTTATTGTATGATGCGATATACTTTTTCTATCTTGATTTTTCTTTCCCATTAACCAAATTATATTATCTAGTTCGACTGAATTAATATAAATATTTTTCTTTTTTAATCCTTCTTTTATTAATTCAATTACATACAACATATTAGCTCTTATCTCTATTTCCATTTCACTATCATGAAGTATTTCTTTTTCATTATCTATTAATTCTTGTAATTTATGAGCATATTCTAAAATTCCATAATCTCTTAATGTTCTTGGAATACCATAATCAGCACAACCAGTTAAATTATTAACATTACCTATATTTTCTCTTATAGTTTTAGATATATGATATAAATCATTTACTAATAAATTAGCTCTTTTATTAAAATGAATAATATGATTTTTATATTCACTTTTATCATCAAATGAAGATAAGTTATTAATAATATATTGTTCTAATTGTATATCACTTTTAAAACTATATAAATAATTATAGAAACTATTGTTATCATGGATAAAAGTAACTGTTTCTTTAAAATTATTATATCTTTCATTAAATAAAGAAATCTCTCCAGAAACAGCATTAAATACCTTTTTTAATTCTTCTTTTGTTGAATTATATAAATAATCAATGTTTAAAAAATCAGGATTATTTTGTACTTCTTTTATTATTGAATAGAAAAGAGCATTAGAACCACTCATTATTCCCTTTATGTCAATATCTTCAATAATATTTTTTAATTCAAAATCACACAAATCATCAATCATGCCTCTACCAGCACCATCAACTATGTAAGGATAATGGTTGTCTTTTCCCTTTTTTAAATCTCTAGTTTCTAAATTCAGGAAAATTATTATTAACATTAATAATATTTGTTTTACAAGCAAGTATTGCTCATTTATTAACTTTATGAAATTTTTTCCATTTACTATATTCTTATAATGGCATTAATTATCGCGCTTCCCAATATTCATTTTCATGGTCTTCCAAATATCGTTAAAAGTCTTTTCAGTATATTTTTCTAAAGCATTCATATATTACCTCCTCTATCGTATATTGTAAAAAACGCTTGTTCTTGCATCGGTATTTATAACCTATGTGTAATTTTAATTATAATTATTATTTTTAATTAAGCAAGATCTAGCATAAAATTCAAATTTGTTACCAGCCTCAATTAACGAGCCAGTAGCATAATAGCCATCTTTTGTTACTCCTATGCAATTAATAAGCGGTGACGACAATATATTAATTATATCTTCTATATCTACTAATGTTGGTTCAATATTATATTCAGAATCATCTCTTACAGATCTATAAATTTCCTTCGCAGATAAAATTCCTTGAGTTACTTCATCCATGCTTTCATTTATCAAGCACTTCATAATAGCAGAAACTAGAAGTCCATGCCTTTTTATAATATTTCTAGCATCCTCAACAACATCAATACTTATTAAACCATTTTGCTCAAATATTTTTTTGTAATCAAAACTTGTTAATGGAATAATAGAATGTTCTCTAATCAAAGATTCTAATGAATCCACGTCTAATAATCCAACTTTTGATTTTTGAGCCCTTTCATATATTTTTTCACCTTGAAAGCTACATCCTATTATCAAACTATAGTCTGCCTTATGCAATTCTCTATGTTCCTCAATACTATTAAAATTAATTAATCCTTCTCCAACTGCACCAGAATTTGTAGACTTTGCATCAATTGCAACTTTATAAGAAAATTTTTCTGATGTTTGAGATTGAATCAATACATCGGTTTTTCCAGAACCGCCAAGCAAATTTGCTTTAAATCCAAAATATTCAAAAACATCCCTAATTGATTTTTCAAATCTACATGGATTAGATGAATCTTTTGAGGCCAACCTTAACTCCTTTATTAATTCCTCTACATATAGATTATCAACAATTGATTTAGAATTACTTAATTCTTTTTGTTCAAATTTAATATTATTTATTTTTTTACATTTAATATTAAGTAATGATAATATTTTTTTACCTCTACTTGTTAATTTATATTTTTCTAATCCATCTTCTATAATTAAATTAGCCGATTTCAAAAATATAATTCTTTTTCTTATTTCATCTATATTTTCTCTATCAAAACCATATGATGCCTTTGCAATTGCTGCAAGTTCTTTTGTAGTTCTACTTTCAATAAATAATTCAGCTAAAAGATCGAAAATAAACAAAAATCTTTTTTCCAAACAAACTATAAAATTTAAAGGTGATTCATTATTAAGCCATTCAATGCCATAATTAGATGTTTTGTAACTTAATTTAGTTAATCTATCAACAAAACCTATATTATTTAAAAAAGTTAAAAAAGCATTAGAAGATGAATTTGATAATTAGTAGTTGAGTATTCTCTTATATCATCAACAACCGTTTCATTCATTAAAAGATGCAAATATTCAGAGATAATATTAATAGCATCAATAGTTTTACCAGGAATATATCCTATTGTCATTTTCTTTTCAAAACTTACACTATTATTGTATAAATTTAAACTCCAATTCGATAAAGGTATATTTTTCTCTGTTTCTGTACAATCAACTACTTCTACAATATCTGTCGGCATCACTATTTTAATTTTTTTTAAAAATTCCTCTCCAAAATTTGTCAAACTATATTCTAATTTAAAGTCCTCATATTTTATAAGTCCAATATCTCTAAACCATTTTAATCTATTTCTTATTTCAGAAGGAGTTTTCCAATTTATTTTATAATCTTTTACAGCAGCTTCCAAAAGAAAATTCATTTTTTGTGGTTTTTTTAACAAATATAAAATTTCCCCCATAAATACTAATGAAGAACAAAAAATCGCAGTCAAATATAAATCATCATGAGTTTCTAAATACTTTTTAGATAAATCTGTTAGTTTCCATACTAAATTTTCTTTTTTTAGTAAACCTAATGGTCGTAACCATTCATACATCCTATCTAATTTAAATGATTTATCATTTCCCTCAAATTTAATAAAATCATTAGAAGATTTGCCTTCGTGAACAGTTTTCAATATTTTATATATAACTTCTGTTTCACCCATATCACTTGTAGGTAACTTTGGCATTCCAAAAGTTTTAAATTTCCATTCTTTATTTTGTGGATAATCAGTAATTGGAACTACTATTTTTGTTGCATTCATTACTTCGACCTCCTCATACTATAATGTCAATATAAGTAGTTTATTTTTTTATGTCTACTTTGTTCCTATTGCAACAAAGTAATTAAATATTATTTAATGTGCTAAACTTGTAAATTATTTCTATATTCTTATTTTTGTCTATAACTATTTTATCAATGATAGCTTTTTTTGGAAAAATTTGTTATATTTAGTGCTTTTTCCTTTAGCTTTTTCAACAGGATATTCTTTGTTGCTTTTTCCATTTTATCCAAAACCATTTGTTTAGGATCTAAACCTAGTTTATCTGCTAACAATATGCAATGATTTATAACATCTGCTAATTCTTCTTTTACTTTGCCAATTTTATATTCATTATTCCATTGAAAACATTCTAAAAGTTCTCCGACTTCAATTGAAATGCTTTTAACTAAATTTTCAAAAGAATGAAATTGATCCCAATCTCTCAATTCTTGCATTAAATCGACTACTTTCAATAACTATAATTAGTATAACACAAAAATTATAATTATTTATAATTTATTAATTTTCAAAGTGAATAACTTTTCAACACATTAAAGATCCTATACTTCAATCTTATTATTCATAATCGTTATATTATTTATACTATTATTCATTTTTAATTAATATTTAATTTGTTAAATAAGGCTAGTTTATTACATTTTGAATCGATGCTGCCATTTTTTCTAAACTATTATCAGTATATTTATTATAACAATCTATTAAATATTTTGTATCTAATAATATAACAGATACTCCCGAGTTTCGCACTTGTGGAAGCAAAAAATCATCAATTAGCCTAGTATTTATAAGGCTTTATGATGATTTT
>CANRQF010000055.1 GCA_947632715.1 uncultured Bacilli bacterium
TATTGGTGTACCTGTTAGTTCAAAATTATCTCTTAATTTATTTTCTAGATATCTTTCATAACTAAAATGAACTAATTTTTTATTATTAACTTGAAATGTAAACTTTGGTGGAACTGTACCAGTTTGGGAAACAAAATATATTTTTAAACGTTTACCTTTATATGATGGTGGTTCATGTAAACTAACTGCTTCCATAATAACATCATTAAGTAAACTAGTTTTTATTTCTTTATTGTTATTCTCATATGCTTTTTCTACTTCAGTTATAATTTCATTTATTCTTTTCTTAGTCTTAGCTGAAGTAAAAACAAAATTAATATATGGAACAAATTTAAAATATACTTCTAATTCTTTTTTCCATCTTTTTATATCTTCATTAGGATCTTTAATAGTATCCCATTTATTAACTACAATTACTATACCTTTACCGCTTTTAATTGCGTACGATAATATATGTTTATCATGTTCTATAATACCTGTGTAAGCATCTACTACTAAGACACATACATCACTATCTTCAATAGCTTTCATACTACGCATTAAACTATATTTTTCTAAATTTTCATAAATTTTACCTTTTTTACGCATTCCTGCCGTATCAACCACTACATATTCTTTATTATTATATTTAAATCTAGTATCAACTGCATCAACTGTAGTTCCCGCAACATCACTAACTATAACTCTATTCTCATTTAAAAGAGCATTAATTAGTGAACTTTTACCTGTATTAGGTCTACCAATAAAGCAAAATCTAATAGCATTATCTTCTTTTTCTTCGTAAGTATTAATATCTTTAGTAATATAGTCTAATAGTTCATTAAAACCTAAATTATGTTCAGCAGATACAGGAATAATAGTTTCAAATCCTAGTTCATAATAATTATAGATATTATCTTTTCTTTTTTCATTATCTATTTTATTAACCACTACAATTACTTCTTTACCACTTTTCTTTAACATATTACGAATATTTTTATCAACACCATCTATATCTTGTTCACCATCAACAACAAAAAGAATAATGTCAGATTCTTCTATAGCAAGCTCAGCCTGCATTAATATATCTTTATCAAAGTTATTATCATCACCATGTAATCCACCAGTGTCTATTAAATTAAATTTTTTATCTTTATAATTTACTACACCAAATATTCTATCTCTAGTTATACCTGGCTCATCCATAATAATTGCTTTTTTCTCTTTTATTAAACGATTAAATATACTACTTTTCCCGGTATTTGGTTTTCCAATTAAACAAGCTGTCTTCATTTTTATACCTTACTTACATACTTGTGTGTCATCTTTAATTACAGCTTTTATTCTTCTTGTACGAGAATAAACTATTACCTCTTTTAAATCCAAAAAGTTTTCATCATTTTGTGGATCTGCCACACAACCCGGATTAGAATCAGAAGTACTATTTTTACAAGCTTTATTAGTATCATTTTCCATATAATTTGGTACTAAATCATACACATGTATTGTTACACAAGGATAATCAGTGTCATTATATTTTCGTACTGATTCAAGAATTACATTCTTATTATCTTGTCCCCATAATTCAGCAGCTTCTTCAATCATTTCAATTTTCTCTTTATACATTTTATCTTTAATTATTTTGCTAACACCATTAATTGATGTTACTGCAATAACAGTAACTAACCCCAATATAATAATAACTGCTAATAATTCTACTAAAGAAAATCCCTTTTTTTTCATTCTATATCTCCTTCTTCTATATACTTACTTATTATTTCTAATATTTCACTACGTCCTTTTTTCGTAATCGTTGACCAAGGTACAAAATCTTGTTTCAAATCTAAAGTGTTTTTAATTAATTTATCTTGCTTTATTCTTTTATTTTTTGGTACTTTATCATATTTTGTAGCTACAATAGTAACATTTAAATTATAATACTTTAAAAAATTATACATTAATACATCATCTTCAGTAGGTTTATGACGATAATCAATTAATAAGAATACATGACGTAAATTTTCTCTTGTTTTTAAATAATCTTCAATCATAATACCAAATTTTTTCTGTGTATCTTTAGATACACTAGCAAATCCATAACCCGGTACATCCACTAAATAAAATTTATCATTTACTAAATAAAAATTTAAAGTTTGGGTTTTACCTGGTTTCGATGATGTTCTTGCAAAATTTTTTCTTTCAATTAAAGTATTAATAAAACTACTTTTACCAACATTACTTCTTCCTAATAATAAGAATTCATTTTTACAATCATTAGGATACTGGCTTACACGAATAGCAATCAATGGTTCTAAAACACTATCAATTTGCATAATTACCTCACCTACTAAAATTATATATTAATTTTTATTTATTTGCAAATTTTATAAAGAATAATATTGTTTTTTACAATACTTTATGTTAACTTATTATTTGATTGGTGAGGGTTTATGGTTAAATATAATTTTACAATTGATGATTTAGAAAATAGATTAAAAGAATTACAAAAAAATTATTATAAAGAAAAAAATTATTTTATTAAACAAGATATAATTTATGATATAAATCTTTTAAGAGAAGAAATAGATAAATATTATAATCATGATTATAATGATATTTCTTTAATTAATCTTTATCAAAATTGTAAAGAAATTAATAAACCATACTTTTATCTATACAATGAATTTAAAGACTTTTTTAATATTCTTAGAAATAGAGATCTTAATTTACCTAACTTAAAAAATAGTTACTTTACTAATGATGATTTATTTGACATAGCTAATGATTTTTATACTTATTTAGGTCATCCCTTCTATGGTTATTTTCAAAAACTATATAGACAAAGAAGAAAACATATTAATTTTATTTCATATAATGATAATGAAATTTATGGAAATACACTATTTTTAAGATATAATAATGAGGCTTATATTACTATTAAAAAAGTTAATAATTTAGAAGATACTAGCACATTAATACACGAAATTGGACATGTAATATCTGCTTATATGAATCACAATTTTATATGTAGTCATTATTGTGAAGTTGATACAATAACTTATGAACTTTTATTTATGGATTTTATATATGATAAATATCATAACAGTGATGCTTTACTATTAAAAGCAAATATTTTAAATTCTGCAATTAATGCTAGTGATGAAATTGTTAATATTAATAAGTTAGCAACTTACGAAAAAATGAATTCATTATTTACTAAAAATAAAACTTTAAAAGCATATGCTTCAGTTATTTGTGATTATAATTCTTTAGATTTTGAAACTATTTTAAAAGATTATCGTGAAGATAAAATACTTTCTTTAATTGGCACATTATTTGCTATTGAACTTTATTATAAGTTTAAAGAAGATTTTAATTTAGGAGAATATTACTTAAAGAAAATAATAAATTTAAATGCTAATACTAATGAACAATTATTTAATCATATAAAAAGATTTGGATTTATACCAAATCTCCATATTAAAGAATTTGAAAATGATGTTTATGATCCTGTGAGAAGAATAACTAAATGGCAAAAATAATTAAAAAGGTAATTTTATCTTTCCATTACTAGCAAATTTCATCATTTCTCGCATTGTTTCAAATTGTTTTAACAAACGATTTACTTCTTCAACTGTTCTTCCACTCCCCTTAGCAATCCGCATTTTGCGTGTTGCTTTTAATATTTCTGGATGTTTTCTTTCATATGGTGTCATAGATAAGATAATAGCTTCAATATGGGCTAAATCTTTTGGATCAATAGAAATATTATTTAAGCCCATACTTCTTGCTTGTGGTAACATTTTAATAATATTTTCTAGTGGTCCTAATTTTTTTATTTGTTTAAATGTTTGTAAGAAATCTTCTAAATCAAAAGTTCCTTTTTGCATTTTACGAGCTTGTTCTTTAGCTTCATCTTCGGAAATTAAACCTTCAACTTTTTCGGCAATAGATAGTATATCACCCATATCTAAGATTCTTTCTGCCATTCTTTCTGGATAAAATTCACTTAAACCATCCATTTTTTCAGAATCACCAACAAACTTAATTGGTACATTTGTTAAATGTCTTAAAGATAAGGCTACTCCACCTTTAGTATTACTATCCATTTTTGTTAGAATACAACCAGTTAAATGAAGCGCTTCATTAAATCCAGTAATTACATTAATGGCATCTTGTCCCATCATAGCATCTATTACAAGGATTACTTCATTTAAATTAATATTATTTTCGACATCTTTTAATTCATTCATTAATTCTTCATCAATTTGTAAACGTCCAGCAGTATCAATTATGACATAATCAAGACCATTATTTTTAGCATATTCTATACCTTCTTTAGCTATATCTACTACTTTAGCATTTTCTTTTTTAAAAATAGGTACATTTAAAGATTTAGCTATGTCTTCTAATTGATTTACGGCAGCAGGACGATAAATATCACAAGCTACAAGTAAAGGTTTACGATTATATTTTTTTCTTAAATAATTAGCTAGTTTTCCAGATGCTGTCGTTTTACCACTTCCTTGTAGACCACATAACATGATAACAACAAATTTATCGGTAGTATTTAAAGGAGCATATTCTCCACCAAGTAAACTTACTAATTCATCTTTAACTATTTTAATGAATATTTCATCAGGTTTTAAACTTTTTTGAACTTCCATACCTAATGCTTTTTCTTTAACATTATTAACAAATTCTTTAACAACATTATAGTTAACATCAGCCTCAAGTAAAGCAAGTCTAATTTCTCTTACGGCATCATTAATATTATCTTCAGTAATTTTTCCTAAACCTCTAATATTTTTAATGGCATTACTTAATCTATCTCCCATATATTCAAACATAATTATCCTCCTTTATTTTATAACTTTCTCAATTATTCTTTTTACATCTGTAATTTTATCTAATGAAAGAGCATCATTTAACATTTTGTTATGCTCATGAATTAATAAACAACTTTCAAATTTATCTAATAATTTAGTTGTATTTTTAATTATTATACCTACTCTACTTTTAGATATATTTTTTAAATCAGCAATTTCTTGCATAGTCATATTTTCACCATAATATAAATCAAATATTTCTTGATTTTTTACACTTAATAAATCTTTATATATTAAATATAATTCATTATAATAAACAAATTTTTCCATCATTTTATATCACATCCTTAAATAAGGCATAAATATAATTTTCAATATCAAATGGTTTTAAATCGGTCATCTTTTCCCCTAAACCAATGAATTTAACTGGTAAATTAACATCTTCTTTAATAGCTAAAACAATTCCACCTTTAGCAGTACCATCTAATTTTGTTAAAACTATTCCCGTAATATTCGTAATTTCTTTAAAAGCAGTAGCTTGCATTATACCATTTTGACCAGTGGCAGCATCAATAACTAAAAGTGTTTCATGGGGAGCACCCTCGACATGCATACCTATAACTTTATTAATCTTTTCTAATTCTTTCATTAAATTAACTTTATTTTGTAATCTTCCCGCCGTATCTATTAAAACAATATCGATATTCTTTTCTTTTGCTATCTTTAAGCCTTCAAAAACAACACTGGCGGCATCACTTTCATCTGTGCCATAAAATTCAGAATGAGTACGATCTGCCCAAATCTTTAATTGCTCAACTGCTCCAGCTCTAAAAGTATCACCAGCAATAAGCATAACACTTTTGCCTTCTTCTTTATATTTATAAGCAAGTTTACCAATCGTAGTAGTTTTACCTACACCATTAACACCAACCATAAGAATAACTGTTGGGCCATTTGGATTAATATTAATTTTATCAGATAGATTTTCTCCCTCAACATAAATAATTAATAATTCATCAACGATTACTTCTTTTAAATAATCAGTATCAGTTATATTTTCATGTTTAACTCTATCTCTTAACTTATCCATAAATTTCATAACAGTATTAACGCCAATATCAGCCATGATAAGTAAACTTTCTAATTCTTCAAAATATTCTTCAGATACTTTCGTATATTTAATACCTAATATATTTAATTTAGATATAACATCATCTCTAGTTTTCTTTAATCCTTCTTCATAATTTTCAATTGTTTCTTTTTCTTCTTCATTAGTTTCTTCTTCTTTTTTACTAATTATTTTTTTTAATTTATCAAATAAACCCATGATTATTCACCCCTTTAATAATACCAAACTTTACAAATATTTGAAATACTTTTTTACACTATTATATATTAAAATTAAGCATTTTGTTTGACAAAAAAATACTATATTGATAAAATATGTCTCGTTCAAGGAGCACTTATGGAAAATATAAAAGAATTTACTAACGACAAATTATATAAAAATAAATTATTAAGTATCATTCTTTCTAAAGATAGACAAAATATTTTAGAAATTACTTATAACAATGCTTGCTGTTACAACACATCTAATATTTTACCGGGATTTACAACTGAGCGCTATACCAAAAACAACTTAAATTTAGATAATATATATAAAGCATTTAAAATATTATGTCAATTTGACCAACAAAAATGTTATGATTTATATCAAATATTAAATAATACTAAATATAAAGATATTATTTTAAATGCTATTAGTGATTTAGATAAAGAATTACAAGAATATGATAGTAATTATAAAGATATAATTTATACTCAACATTTATTTGTAGGTAACATAGAAAGAGATTATTATAATTTTTATTCCAAAATTAATACTTGGCATGCTAGTTTACTTTTAGATGACGATCATAATATAAGTAAAGCATTATATAGAAAAGTTGATATTCCTAAACTTCCAACATTATTAAAAGGTGAAAAAGAATATATTAAGGA
>CANRQF010000056.1 GCA_947632715.1 uncultured Bacilli bacterium
TAATGCATTAGCAAATTCTAATTTACTCATATCTTTTTCCATAATTATTTCCCTATCCATTTATATTCAGTAAATCTACCACCAGATATTTTTTCAATATTATTTTCTTTCAATAAATTATTTAGAGCTCTTTCTATCGTTGTTTCACTTATATCAGGGCATCTCTCAATCAAATATGCTTTACTTATTGGTGAAACACTTTCTTTAAATATAATAGAAATTCTTTCTTTGGCATTCATCTTTTTATTAGTTATATACTCTACTCTTGAAGTAAATTCTTTATATGCTTTTAAAATAATACCAAGATAATATTCAACAAAATAAGAATAATCATTTTTATTATTATACCAATTTATTGAACTTTTTTCTAATGAATCATAATAACTTTCTTTTGTTTCTTCAATTATTTTTTCAATACTAATATATTTACCTACAATATATCCTGATTGATACAACAATAAAAGAGTTAATAATCTACTCATTCTTCCATTACCATCATTAAATGGGTGAATTGAAACAAAATCAAATATAAAAATAGGAATTATTAATAATGGATCTATCTCTCCTTTAGTTATAATTTCATTATAACTATTACATAACATTTCAATCGCTACTGGTGTTTCCACGGGTGATAATGGCGTAAATCTTATTTTTTTAGTACCATCTTCAAGTGTTTCTTCAATATAATTTTGAGAATTTTTAAATTTACCACCATAAGTCATTCCTGAATATTTATATAAATCACGATGCAATTGTAAAATAATATTAGGATTAATATCAATATAATCATAATTATCATGAATTGTATTTAATACATCTCTATAACCTGCTATTTCTTCTTCATTTCTATTCTTTGGTTTTACTTTATTGTTGACAATTTTATTAATTCTTTCATCAGTGGTATAAATTCCTTCTATTTTATTTGAAGAACTTGTACTTTGTATTTTGGCAATTGACAACAAGTTAGAAAGAATATCAGGTTTTGCTTCAATATATAGTTCTTGTTTTCCTTTATATTCATGAATACTAAATAATAAATTCACAATATTATTATTCATTAAAGATTTAGATTCTTTAATTAAATCAAAATTTCGCATTTGCATCATCCTCTTTCATTTGCATCATTATAGCATAAAATGATGCAATTAACAATATCTATGATGCAATTAAAAAACTACCAAGTTTTATTTTTTGTTAATAACTTGATAGTTTTCCACAATAGTATCAAATTTAATTGCACAATTAGCAGGTGATGGTGAATACAAATAAGTTGCTTTTATCTTTGTTTTAGGATAAATATATTTATTATATAATTCATAAGCCTTTTTACCAGTTGTATATATTTCTTTAATATTTGATTCTTTTATAATTTTTTTAATATTATTAACTTTAATATTTTTAATTGATGTATCACTAGAATTATTTATTTCACAAGATGCTATAACATCCCACAAAGCAATATGATTACTTTTTAAAAACTCACATTTATCTACTATTTTAGTATTATAAACTTCTTCTAATATTTTCCAAAATCTATTTTGAGGATGCATATAATAGAACCCTTCTTCTCTTGATTTAACTGATGGAAAAGAGCCTAATATTAAGATTTCACTATCACTATCATAAAAAGGTGGAAAAGAATGTTTAACTCTACTCATAGTTATTTTTCTCTTTTTAAACCATAATCTTTAGTTTTATTAAATATACTTTTAGCATATTCATAATCAGGTATGGAAATACCTACATAATAATTTATTTTTACAAAATGTTCTTGTTGAGAAGGAAGCATTCTATCTTCATCATCCAATATAACATAATTGTCTACCTCTGGATGATTATCTAAATATGCTTGAATTTCATTGCCCCTTGTTAATTTAAAATCTTCTCTATATGGAGTTGTATCAATTACTTCAATCGTATCAATTAACCCAGAATTTACTAGCAATTCTTTTAAATAATCTATTCCTAAAACTTTCCAAGTCGAAGATATTACAATCTTAGCATTATTTTCTATACATAATTTATTTAATAACATTAAGGCTTGACGATTATACAATTTCTTATCAGTTGGAAAAGCAAGTCCATAATAAAAGCCATCTTTTTTTGTTTTACCATTTATTAAATCAAATGGTTCAGTGTCTAAAAGCGGAGTGTTAACAACTCCATCAATATCTAAAAATACTATATTCATAAAACCTCCCTTTAATAAAGATTAAATTAATCATTAATTTATAATATCTCACTATGGCTTCCCGTATCAATTAATAAAAGCAATAACTCGTTATCGTTGTATTGATAAATTAATATCCAATCGGGCCTTATATGACACTCGAAACAATTTCTATATTTCTTATCATCTATTAGTTTATGATTTCTATATTTTCGGTCTAGTTTTTCTTTAAATGCAAGTTTATAGATAACATCTTTTAATTCATCGATATTTTTTCCTTGTTTTAGAATTTTTTTTAAACTTGTTTTAAATTTTGCAGAATAAACTACATCATACTTATAACTAATCATCTGACAATAAACTCTCTTTCAAGTCATTCCAATTATTATATCTAGGATATTTCTCAGGATTATTAATCATTTCGTCTACTTCTTTTAATGCTTCTAATAGTTCTTTACTAGGTGTTGGGTTTACCACTTCAAAAGGAACACCCTTTTGTTTAATTACTTGTTTTAAAGTCATATTTATTAAAGTAGTCATATTTAATCCTAAATCTTTTAATATAGCTGTCGCTTCTTCTTTATCTTTTGGATCAACATGTACACTAATAATACTATTTGTTAAAGCTTCCATAGATTTCACCTCACTTTTATATAAAATATAATACTATGTTTGCAAGCAAAAATCAATCTATTATATATATACTAGATATATAATATTTATATGTTAAATAGTTTATATTATACTTCTAACTAAAATAAAACCTCGTAACACCAATATGTACGAGGTAAAATGAATACTGTTTTTTAACGTTTACTAAATTGTGGAGCACGACGTGCTTTTCTTAAACCATACTTCTTACGTTCTTTAACTCTTGGATCTCTAGTAACAAAACCATTAGTTTTTAAGATATGTCTATAACTATCTTCTCTAGTTTGATCAGTATTAGCATCAAATTTTAATAATGCTCTAGTAATAGCTAATCTAATTGCTCCAGCTTGTCCACTAAAGCCACCACCATTAACATTAACAGTAATATCAAATCTATTTTCGTTATTTGTTAATACTAATGGTTGTTTTAAATCCATAACTAATGTTGCAAATGGCATGTAATCATTTACATCTTTACCATTAACAGTAATATTACCAGTACCACCTACTAAAGTAACACGTGCTACTGATTGTTTTCTTCTTCCTGTTGCATTCCAAACTTGTTTATTTGCCATATGTCCTCCTAATCAATTTTTACAGCTACTGGTTTTTGAGCTTCGTGTTTATGATTTGCATCTCTATAAACAAATAATTTTTTTCCCATAGCTCTTCCTAAACTATTATGTGGAAGCATTCCTTTAATTGCTCTTTCAAGCATTTCTTCAGGATAACTTTCAATCATAGTTTTAGCATCTCTTTCTCTTAATCCTCCTGGATATCCAGAATGGTTATAATATTTCTTATCAGTTAACTTTTTACCAGTTAATCTAACTTTAGATGCATTAATAATAATAACGTAATCTCCACAATCAACATATGGAGTATAAGTTGGTTTATGTTTACCACGTAATATATGTGCAGCCTTAGTTGCAACACGACCTAATATTTGATCTTCTGCATCAATTACATACCAACATCTTTCAACAGTTTCTTTTGTTTGCATAAATGTTTTCATAATTAAATCCTTCCATTATGTTATTTATTTCTGCTTTCCCAGGGCATAATAAACTCCATAAATAAAATGTACCATATTAAATTATATGGAAAAAGTGCCATCTTGTCAATCAAAATCGCACTTTTTCTTGGTAAAATTCATATAAAACCGACTATTTTATTCTACCTTTTCCTAAAAATTGCTTATATATATTCTTACTAAGTATTGTTTTATCTATTTCTTGTAATTTATCTAAAGGAGAAATCATAAAATTTTCTTTTATAAAATCATTTGATAATAATAAATATTTAGAATCAACTTCAATTAAAGATATGTATGATGATCTATATAAAATAGTAATTTCACTACCATCTAAAGATTTAGCAGTTCTACCAATAAACTCAGCATTATCTAAATAATCAGACAATTTTATAAAACCAGCTTCTACATCTTTTGCTAAAGTAATACATTCAATTTTTTCTTTTAAGTTTTTCATTGCTACCATGTATTCATTAAAAGGAGTAATAACCCAAAAACTATGAATAAAACTTCTATTATAAATTTTATCTAAAAATATCAAAATATTCTCTTTAGGTAAATAAATCTCTCCCGCCATAAAATTAATTACGTTATCCATTTTTACCTCATTTATTTATTCTTTTTTAAATTTAGATTATATTCTGTGATTAGATGATTATTTAAAATTTTTATTCTTTCAGAAATAATATATAAAGCTTTTTTACATTCATTAATTTCTTTTAAAGTTTTATAGATACTATCTAATTCATCATCTTCATTTGCTAATTTTTTTATCTCTAAACTACTAAAAAAATCATTTAAAGATTCTATATCATTATTTTCAATATTTTCATCTATTAATAAAAGACCATTATAATGAAGTAATGCTAGTAAAGTATCATAAACTTTTTTATCAACAATTAGTTTCTTTAACGTATTAGAATCTAATTTTAAAATATCACCAATATAATTAATATTAATTTTTTTTAAATAATAAAATAAATTAATTGGTAAATTCAAATTTTCAATTTGGTAATCTAATATAGGATATATTAAAGAACGATATTCAGCAGTTAATTTTTTATTTTCTTCTAATTTTAATTCTTGCATATTTTCTATATTATTTTTATAATCTAAAATACTATTATATACTTCTTCTGAAATATTTTTATTATCTTCTGAAATATTTATATATCCTAAATTATGAATTTTATTAATTATTTCTTCAAATGATTTTTTACCCATACCATCCAAAGTTTTTAATTTATTAAATGGTGTTATTAAGATATCTCCTAGTGTTTCTATACTATTTCTCATTAAAACATTATAGGCCCTAGTAGTTAAACCTAACATACCAACACTTGTATCTAAATTTAACATATTATTTCCCCCTTAACAGTGATTATGATTATACCATTTTCATTAGCATAAGTCAAATGACTTACTTGTTTTCATTTTTTCTCTTAATTCTAAGAGTAAATACAACTTTTATAAATTGAATTGTATTTACTTTCAGAATTAAGATTGCATTTACTTTTAGAATAACGATAATTAAGAAATAAGGTATTATTAATAATAATTGTTGTATTCACTCTCAGAATATCTATAATTAATATTGAAAATTCTTTGGTTCTTTCTTTTAAGAAAGAATGCCTAACCGGCGAGGTTATTTATTAAAACTTCCCGGCTTCTTTGCTTATCTTTCTTTTCCGTAAAAGAAAGTAAGATATATTTTTGATTATTTATGCTAAAATACCATCTCATAAGGAGATGATTTTTTATGAGCTATAAAAAGAATACTATTTATATTTTCAAACACCTAAATAGTATTCTCAAATGAATAATCTATTTAATTAATAGACAATCTTATTTTAGCATATTAATTTTTAATTAGATAGATGTAAATTGTAATAGTTAAAGGAGGTCTCATTTTTATATGAATAACTATTATAAATTTAATAATTTATCTGATGATAAAGAATCCTTTGAGTATTTTAATTCTTTACCTACTAATATTTTAAATACTTATTTAAATGATACTTTTTATTATATTGAAACTTATTTAGAAGAATTTTCAAATGTTTTTAAAGTTATTTTTAATGGCTCTGATTATGATGAGTTTTATTACTCTTGTAAGTCCTTAATTGAAGAATTAAACAACATTAAAATTATTCTTAATATCTTAAAGGATAGAGATAATGAATAAAAAGCATTATTCTTATTCAGATAGACTTGCTATTGAAAATATGCTTAATGAAGGTCATTCTATTAAAGAAATTGAAAAAGATATTAAAAGAGATTCTAGTAATATTATTAGAGAAATTAAAAAACATATTACTTTTGTTTATCCAAGTACTTATGATAATCAACATCCTTGTCTTAAATCAAAAACTTGCAATGTTAAGAATTTTGAATGCTATAAATATTGCAAAAACATTGAAATTAAATTATGCCCTAAACTTATTAAATCCCCTCATGTTTGTAATGGTTGTACAACTAAAAGTGGTTGTAGATTTGTTAAGAAATATTATAAAGCTAGAAATGCTCATGATGAATACAAGTTAAATGTTTCTGAATGCAGAACCGGATTACATTATAATGAACATGAATTATTAATTTTAAAAGAAAAATTATGTCCTTTGATTATTCATTGTAAATCTGTTTATCATGCCATTAAATCTATAAATAATGAATTAGGTACTAATTTTGTTTTAAAAACTATTTATTGGCAAATAAAAGGTAATTATTTGCCTATTAAATCTTCTGACTTACCTAGATCTAGAAGGAAGAAAAAAGAAAAAGTTGATACCAGTTATAAAAGAGATATTACTGACAAATCTTATGAAGATTATGAAAATTACAAAGAAAATAATTCTAATGCGATTGAAATGCAAATGGATACTGT
>CANRQF010000057.1 GCA_947632715.1 uncultured Bacilli bacterium
ATAAATATAAAATAAATTATGTTCAAGTTTTCACGACTATGTGTGCCTTGAACGAAGTGAAAGGAATGTGTGGTTAATATGAAAGATAAGAATATAATAGTAAAAATAATATTGGGAATAGTAATTGTTGTAGTTATATTTTATTTTATATTATTTTTAACAAAATAGAACTTGATTTAAAAAATCAGCTTTTTATTTGCGAAAGTGTGTTATACTAGAGATAGTTAAAGGAGGTATATATGAAAGATATATTTAAAAGAGTTACTAATTCAATTATTTGTTCGTCAATACTAGCTCTTATTATGGGTTTAGTATTAATAATTTTTCCAACAATGTCACTTCGAACAATTGGTTTGATTATCGCGGTGTATGTTATATTATATGGTTTAGTTTTAATTGTAATAGATGTTAAAGCTAGTAAATGCTATATTCCATTTGATGGAATGTTACCAGGTATATTATCGATTATTATTGGAATTATCCTTATCTTTAAACCAAAAATTATATCTACATTATTTGCTATAATTATTGGGGTATGGATCATTGTATCAAGTATTAATTCCATTAAACTTGCTTTAAATTTAAGAGATGAAAATATACCTTGGATTTTGTTATTAATTCTTGGTATAGTTGATTTAATCCTAGGAGTTATTGTTATCTTTAATCCATTTGAAGCATTACAATCTTTAACTATCTTTGTTGGTGTTATGATTATGGTTCATGCCATTATTGATATAATTGATATGTTAATTTTAAAACATGATGTTAAAAAGATTAGTAAAGTAATTGAAAATAAAATTAAAGATATTAGAATTTAAGTTAAAATTAAAGAAAATTAGTTGAAAAATAACTAATTTTTTTAAGTGTAAGAATAAATTATTAATTTTAATAAAATATTTAGTAAATAAATGATATAATTATAATAATACATAAAAAAGTAAGAGGGTGATTATACGAAAGTACTTAATAGTAACTATAGTTATTATAAGAATCCAGAGATTGATAATTTAGAAGAATTATTAAATTTAGCTATTTTAAATCATGCAAACTCAATTGCTTTTAGTTATGATTATAATAATGAGAGAGTAGAAAAAACATATCAAGATGTATATGATGATGTGAAATATTTAAGTAATTATTTTAATAAAAATTATAAAAATGAACGAATTGCCTTAATTGGTGAAAATTCTTATAACTGGATTATTACTTTTTTAGCTATTATTTTAAGTGGTAATATTTGCGTTGTTTTAGATAAAGATATAGATAGTAAAGATTTAATTAAATTAATGAAAAAAATTGATACAAAAATAATATATTATTCAGAATATTATAATTCTTATATAAAAGATATGAATTATAAAAGTGTACCTATTGATAATTTAGAAGAATTAAAAAAGATTGGTAAAAAGTATCAAAATAAATATGTAATAGATAATGAAAAGGGTGCTACTATCTTCTTTACATCAGGTACAACTGGTCCTAATAAAGCGGTTTTATTATCTCAAAAAAATATTGCTAGAGATATTTATGGAGCTTCTGCTTTATATAAACCATCAAGTTCTGTAGTAAGTTTACTTCCTTTCCATCATGCATTTGGTATAATTACCGGAATCTTAATGCCATTTTATTATGGTGTAGAAGTTTATATTAATAAAAGTTTAAAATATGTTTTAAAAGATTTACAAAATAATAAACCGGATACAATTTTTGTTGTTCCTGCCTTTATTGAATCATTTTATAGACAAATATGGAAAAGTGTTAAAGCAAAAGGAAAAGATAAATTATTAAAAAGGTCTTTAAAAATTAGTAATTTGTTATTAAAATTAAATATAGATGTTAGAAAATCATTGTTTAAAGAAATTTTAAATGAATTTGGTGGTAACATTAAATATATAATTTGTGGTGGTGCTTATTTAGATAAAAAATATGTAGAATGGTTTAGAAGTATTGGCTTAGAAATCTTAAATGGTTATGGAATTACAGAGTGTTCACCGGTAGTATCTGTTAATCGTAACTTATATTATAAAGATGGTAGTGTTGGTCAAGTATGTAAAGATGCCGTAGTTAAAATAATTGATGGGGAAATATGTATCAGTGGTGATATTGTCATGAAAGAATACTACAAAGATAAAAAAGCTACGAAAGAAGTATTAAAAGATGGCTATTTTCATACTGGTGATTTAGGTTATATTGATGAACAAGGCTTTTTGTTTATAACTGGTCGTAAAAAGAATATAATTATTTTAAGTAATGGTGAAAATATTAGTCCAGAAGAAATTGAAAGTGCATTATTAAAAAATAAAGAAATAGAAGAAGTTATAGTTTATGAAGATGATAATAGATTAGTAGCGTGTATTTATCCAAGTGAAGAGTATATATCTAATCAAGAGTACTTTGATAATTTAATATATAATTATAATAAGGATAAGCCAAAAAATCATCAAATAGCGATGGTTAAATTAAGAACAAATGAGTTTATTAAAAATCATAATGGTAAAATATTAAGAGATAAAATAAGAGAGGAAGCGTAAATATGAAAGAAGAAATAATAAATATAATTGCAGATACTTTAGAATTACCTAAAAATCATATCAATGAAAAAACTAATTTAATTAAAGATTTAGAATTAGAATCACTTGATATAGTAGAGTTAATTAATGCATTTGAAATGCAATATGGTATTGAAATATTAGATCAAGATATTAAGAACTTACAAACAGTTGAAGATATTATAAAATATATAGAAAATAAAAATGTATAAATTATATATTGAAAAAAATATATCTAGTGAAAAATTATTAAAAAAAGTACTAGATGAATACAACATAAAAGATGAAATTATTTATAATGAATATGGTAAACCTTATTTAAAGAATAATGAAGTATATTTTAATATTAGTCATTCGGGTATTTATACTGTTTTAGTTACTTCATCTAGTGAAGTAGGAGTAGATATTGAAAAAATAGCTATGCATGAGAAAGTTATGGCTAAAGTTTGTACAGATGAAGAAAAGAAATTAATAAAGAATGCTGAAGATTTTACAAAAATATGGGTTAAAAAAGAAAGTTATGTTAAATTTTTAGGAATAGGGTTATCTTATGGACTTAAGAATGTTGATACTTTAAAAAATAATAACTTTATTATTAAAAAAATAGATGATTATTATATATCAATATATATGGAAGATTAATTTGGAGGAAGAAATGAATTTACTTTATTGTGGGGATAGAAATATATTAGATGGTCTTATTATTTCTATTTTATCAATTTTAAAAAATGCTAATGAAGAATTAAATATATTCGTTTTAACTATGCGTTATCAAGATGAAAAGAAGAAATATAAACCCCTTACAAGTAAAGTTGTTAAAGAGTTAGATACAAAAATAAAAAGTAAAAATAAAAAAAGTTTTATAAAAATAATAGATATTACGAAAGAAGTAAATGAATATTTACCTACTGCTAATATCGATACTTTTTTTACTCCATATTGTATGCTTAGATTGTATGCCGATAAAGTACCTTGTATTCCTTCAAAAATTTTATATTTAGATACTGATGTTGTATGTTTAAAAGATCCTTTAGAATTTTATAATATCGATAATACTAATTATGAACTAGTGGGAGTACTTGATTATTATGGTAGTCATGTTTATAAAAAGAATATTATGAAAAAAGAATATATGAATTCAGGCGTATTACTTTTAAATATGGATTTAATAAAAGAAACTAAATTATTTGAGAAATGCCGGAAGATGTGTCGTAATGTTAAAAGATTATTACCTGATCAAGCTGCTTTAAATAAATATGTTAAACAAAAATTAATTGTATCAAGAAAATATAATGAACAAAAACAAGAAAGTGAAGAAACAATATTTAGACATTTTAGTACAACTTTTAAGTTTTGGCCAAGAATCCATAAACAAACGATTAAACCATGGCAAATTGAAGAGTTACATAATATTTTAAATGTTCATGCATTTGATGATGTTTTAGAAGAATATAAAATAATTACGGAAAGGATTAAGAAATGAATAAAATAATACCAATATTTTTTGCAATTGATGCTAATTATGCTCCTTATTTATCTGTAGCTCTAGCATCTTTAATAGAGCACGCTAGTAAAGATTATAATTATGAAATTAATATTGTATATGAATCAATAACTGACGATATAATAAAAAAGTTAAGAACTTTAGAAACAGAGAATGTTAAATTAATTTTTACCGAAATGCAAAATAAATTAGAAGATATAACTAATAGAAGAGAAAATTTACTTAGAACCGATATGTTTACACTAACTATTTATTATCGTATATTTTTACCACTTATGTTTAGTGAATATGATAAAGCAATTTATTTAGATAGTGATATAGTTATTAATGGTGATATTAAAGATTTATATAATATTGATTTAAAAGATAATTTATTTGCGGGTTGTAATGATATTTCTTGTCAAGATAATGAAATATTATGTAATTATTTTAAAATGAATGCCGGAGTAACAATCGATAAGTATATTAATTCTGGTGTATTATTAATGAATATGAAAAAATTAAGAGAATTAAAGTTTGAAAGTCATTTCTTATATTTACTTAATAAATATCATTTTGATACAGTATGTCCTGATCAAGATTATATTAATGCAATGGCATATGGGAAAATATTACTTCTTCCAAATGTATGGGATGCAATGCCTACAAATGGTTCTTTAGTGTTTGATGATCCAAAAATAATTCATTATAATTTGTTTTCTAAACCTTGGCATTATGATAATGTTGATTATGAAGAATATTTTTGGAAATATGCAAATAAATCTTTATTTAAAGAAGAAATATTAAAGGAAAAGAATAAATTTACAAAAGAAAAACAAGAAGAAGATATTAAAGTGTTAGATGATTTAATAGAAAGAGCTAATCAAATTACACAAAATGCTGTTACTTTTAAAAAAGTATTTGAATGTGGCTTAGAAGAAAGAATTTAATTTATGATTATTGGTGGAAGTAAAAAAGAAGTTATTAAAAATATTCAAAAGAATATTAAAGATAATGAATTAAATAAAAAAGTTGAAGTTAATGATCCGGTGTTAAGTGATGAAGAACTTGATAAAGCTTTAAATAATTTTTATAAAATAAGAAAAAATAAATTATTGTATTTTATAAAAAGTAGACCAGCTTTTCAAATGGTTAGTAGTGTTGGAAAAAAGTTAGATAGCACGATTAAAATAGAAGGAATTGAAAATATTAAAGATATTAATAATGGTGCTATTATTACAAGTAATCATTTTAATCCTTTAGATAATTTAACGATTAGAAAATTAATAAAAGAAAGATATAAGAAAAATATTTATATAGTTATTCAAGATACTAATTTAGCTATGCCTGGGGAAGTTGGTTATTTAATGAATTATTTAAATACTATACCTATTTGTAAAAGACCAAGTTATATAATTAATACTTTTAGACCAGAATTAAAAAGGATATTAGATAAAAATAATTATGTTTTAATTTATCCAGAAGAAGAAATGTGGTTTAATTATCGAAAACCAAGGCCTTGTAAGAGAGGTGCTTATCAGTTTGCAGCTGAAGCAAATAAACCAATTATTTCTTGTTTTGTAGAAATGATTGATACAAATATATCAGATAATGATGAATTTAATCAAATAAATTATATTGTGCATGTCTTAAAACCAATTTATCCTGATTCAAGTATTTCAGTAAGAGAAAATAGTAAGAGAATGGCTGAAATAGATTATAACCAAAAAAAAGAAGCTTATGAGAAAGCTTATCATAAAAAATTAGATTATGCATTTAGTAAAGATGATATAGCCGGTTTAAAGAAAGATTAAGCTTTCTTTTTATATGTCACATATTCATAATTATTTAACTTACTTCTTTTTTGCATAGTTTCATATACTTTATCATGTAATGATTTAATATTTTCTTTTTTAGATAATTCTTTATTAGAAGTAAATGGACCATCAATATAGATAACTATGTTAGGTCTTTTAAATATTTTAGATTTAGTATATGTTGTAGTAGCAGTAAATATTTTTTTATTTTCTTCAACTGGGTAGTGAAAAGATGTAGTAGGAAATTCTCTAATAAAAGTAGCATATGGCCAAAGATGAGCTTCAGGATAAATAATTATAGGATTATTTTTAGCATAATATTTAATAGCATCTTTAAATTTAATTAAACCATGGATATTATTTGGAATAGGTAATGCACCAGCCATGGGTAGTAGTTTACCTATAAAGGGAATTCCTAAGTTAGATGCACTACATATTATATATGGGTGTTTAGGTAAACATATTAAAAATGGATTAAGGACATCACCTAACATTTGAGTATGATTACAATATAAGAAATAACTTTTTTCATGTTTTAATAACTTTTTATTTTTAATTTTAATTCGTAAGTATAGTTTAGAATATAGAAAAGAAAATATTATTATAAAGATATGAAGAATAAAAGATAATATTTTATAAAATATATTAGTATGTATCCATTTATAATTATCTTTTAACTTATAATCTTGATTACTTGATTTAATAATATCATCTTCATAAGTAGAATAATAATATATTTTTTTCATATAACACCTCTACATTGATATTATAACATTAATAATAATATTTTTATGATATAA
>CANRQF010000058.1 GCA_947632715.1 uncultured Bacilli bacterium
GACTTGCATGTCTTAGGCATGCCGCCAGCGTTCATCCTGAGCCAGGATCAAACTCTCAATAAAAAAGATTTATTAAATTCAAATCTTATTGTTAGTTTCTCCTAAGCTACTCAAATTGACTTTTTACTTAGTTTTCAAAGATCATTTCTGCACTCTTTTTCGCTGTGCACTAGTAATATATCAAATTGAAAATCAAATGTCAACAAAAAATTCACTTTTTTTTCATTTTTTTTCATTTTTTTGATTTTTTGGCATATTTTTGCCTATTTTTAACTATTTGATACATTATAAATATATGAAAAAAATAATAAAAATTAACAATTTCATTATTTTTTTATACTTTCATACATTTTTAAATATGATTTAACAACATTTATATTAAATGGTCCTTCATTATTATTTTTCATTTTTATTAATTTTTCTAATTCTTTATTTAAAATATAATCTAACTCATCAGAATAATTCATTATCTTTTTATGATATTTATATTCATTCTTATCTAATATTCTATATCCACCATCTGGGAATACTCTCAAGTCTAAATCATAATCAATATATTTAATAACATTATCTTCAATTAAATATGGTGATGCTATATTGCAATAGTAAAATAAACCATATTCTTTAAATTGAGCAACAATATTAAACCAATTATGTTTATAAAAAAATACAATTGCTGGTTCTTTAGTTTTATGAGAACGTCCATCATTTTCTATAACATTTGTTTTGTCATTTGCACATATTAAATAATCTTCGGTTTCTTCAATAACAATTGATTCTTCCCAAATTCTATGAATTTTACCATTATGTTTATAACAATGGGTTTCTAATTTTTCACTAAGTTTATGAAATTCATTATTATTATCATTAGTCATACGCTAACCTTCTTACTTAATATTATACAATAGTATCAAAAAATAAACAACGGAAATCTAATATTGATTTCCGTTTAATATTTCAATAGCTTTATTTAATTGATCATTGCTATTACCTATATTGTAATCAGGATTAATTCCTATTCCATCAATACATGTACCATTTGGTGTCAACCATTTAGCAGTAGTTAATTTGACAGAATCTCCATTTTCTAAACCATTTATTTCTTGGACTTTACCTTTACCAAAACTTTGAGTTCCAACAATCGTTGCTCCATAACTTTCTTTTAAAGCCGATGCTAATATTTCTGCCGCTGATGCTGTATTGTTATTAATTAATACAACTATTGGATATGTTTTTTTATCTTTAGTAGTATCTCTATAAGTAATTGAATTATCACTAGTTTCTAATGTATATATCTTCTTTCCTTCTTCTAAAAATAATGAAAGAGTTTTCTCAGCTGCTGATAAATATCCACCAGAATTATCTCTTACATCAATTATTAGATTTTTTATACCTTTTTGTTCTAAACTATCTAATGCTTTCTTTACTTGTGTATCTAAATTAACAGAAAATCTAGAAATATAAATATAACCTGTAGCGGTATTATCCAAAACTTGATAATTAACAACTGTATTTTCTAATTTCTCTTTTTTTAAGTTATATTCAGTGGCAATCCCATCTCTCGTTATTTCCAATTCGATATTATTTATTTTAGGATTTTTAATATATTCTTTAATTGTTGATTGATCTGTAGAATCTACTTCTATACCATCAATTCTTGTAATCATATCGCCAACCTTTATCCCTGCTTTATCAGCTGGACTATTTGGAATAATAGATAATACTAAATTGCCACTTATACCAATACCAACACCATAGTAATCAGCCGATAACTCATCTAAAATCTCATCATATTCTTCATCATTTAAATATGTTGTATATTTATCCCCTAAAAAATTTAACATCCCTTGCTCAGCAGCATTAAGCAATCCTTTCTTATCAATATCCTTTTCATAATATTTATTTATTATTGTATTATAAACATCAACAAATTCTTGTAAATTTGTATCTTTAGAAGCTAAACTAATACTATCTTTATTATCTCCTTTAAGCATAATAACACCCGTTGCTATTATTGATACAACTGCTGTAATTATCATAATAATAATTAACTCTAGTAAATTAAAACCTTTATTTTTATGCATCTAATCACTCCTAGTATCTTAATTTTAACATGCTAACAAAAAAAAAGAAAGCAATTAAATGCTTTACTTTAATTTTTCTTGTATAGTTGTGTAATCTTCTATGTATTCAACAATTTGACCTTTTTTAATTCTCAAAAGAGTTAAATCACCAAAATCAAAATCTTCTATTTTCTTTGCTTTTGGATTACTTTTATTATCATTTCCTACATTATAATATTTAGCATTTATTGGTTCATTTAAATCACAATAATAAGCTTTAATAAAATCATCGTCATCTTCATTACCTAAATACATACTATACAATGTTGAATATTTTGGTGCTTCTGAAGCTTCACTATTATAAACTAAAACATAATATTCATCATATGGTCTATTTAGTAATGTTCCAACAGATACAATATTGTAATTGATAGATCCTGGAATATCTTTCTCAGCTGTTGTTTTCTTTTCTTTATGTAACGCCTCTGAAGCAAAATATACTATACCAATAATTATAGCAATCACTACAATCAAAATAATAAAATTTCTAATTAAATTTTCATCTTCACTAGTTTCTTTTATATTTCTATTTAATAGTTTTTTAGCCTTTTTATTACTTTTTTCATCCATCATTATTGGATTTTCATTTCTTTTTTTATCTTTTTTGCTCATATAAACCCTCACCAATAATTATTATAACTAAAAGTTTGAGTAAAAGCAATAAATAATCAAAAAGAAAAGCATACGCAAATATGCTTTTTATTTAATACCTGATACTAACGTTGAATTTCCTAATGAATTAGCTATTAATTGCATTTCATCAGAGGAAAGTTCAGTTGAAGCTAAATAATAAGAAATATTATTAACATCCCAACTTAAACTACTTGCACTTATGGCACCAATTGTCTCACTAAGTAGAAGTGGTTCACCATAAACTGGTATTATTTCCATACTTGTATTAGATATTGTTGGTTCTTCAATTAAGACAAAATTCTTATCACCACTAAATGTTAAAATAACTCTATTACCCATGCTTGTTTCTACTTTTTCAGAACTAGTTAAATAAGTATTATTTGGAATATATAAAGGATAAATAATGCTTTCAATACTACCAGTTTGCTTATTTTCCTCTTGCGTATTTTCACATCCACTACCTGAGCATGTATTTTCATTATTTGGAGTTGTCTCATTACCTGGTTCTTCATCTTTTACATAATCACTTAATTGAAAATCATTTTTCTTAAGACCAGCTTTTAAATCTATCTTATCAAATGTTACTTTTATTTTAACAATGTCTTTATCATTAAATACTTCGACTTTTTTAACAAGTTTATTCTTATCTAAATATATTTTTTGATATTTTAAATCACCATTATTTGGATAATTAACTTTCGTTTTTATTATATATTCATCATCTTTTTCTGTTATTTCATTATTGACATCGTTATCTATGTCTTTTACCAAACTGCCTAACAAATATGCTTGACTTGAATTACTTGGCCATTCACTTTGAAATTTAAAGCTTTTATTTAATGATGGTGTAATAACATAGATATTTTCACTATCTTTTAAAATTATTTGTTCATGATTATTTGTTTGATTTACTAATCTAACTTTATAATAATCATTTTTTAAATAATAAGCTTCTAAACTATAAGTAAATGTCTCTTCATCATTGCTAATTTCCATGTTACCTGTTAGTTTATAAGATTTTATATTATCTACACTTTTTTTGAAATCTTTAACAACATTCTCTTTAGATGCATTACCACAACCGCATAAAAGTAATAAAATACCAAATATTACCAATAATTTTTTCAAATTACCACTTTCCTTTTCTAATTTAAATATATTTTTAACTTATTTAAATATTCATGTATATTTAAATTTTTTTTATTCATACTACTACTAGGTGATAAAATAATGGAAACATTTCAAAAAACAACATTAATATTTACAGTTATTGGGGCTATAAATTGGGGATTAATTGGATTTTTTGATTTTAATTTAGTTGAATCATTATTCGGTGCTGAATCTCTACTTCCAAAAATTGTATATGCGATTGTTGGTATTTGTGGATTAATTAATATAGGAATATTATTTAACCACTTTGAATGTAAAGAAAAATAGTCATTTCTGGCTATTTTTTATTTACTAAAAATCGATAAAATAATTGCTACATCATATATAATATTATCAGCATTTTTTACCGCTATGGTTTTACCTATGGCTTTGCCTCCCACAGTTATTGCAGATAATATACATGTAATAACAACGTTAATTATTGTTAGATCATTACCTTTAAAAAGATTCATAAGAAGAATAGCAATTAAGCTACCACTAATTATGCCGCATACATCGCCAACTACATCATTACATATTGATGATACAGTACTACCATTATTGGCAAGTTTAATGGCAATTTTAGCTCCTTTCATTTTCTGACTAGCTTTAGAATGAAGGACTTTTTTATTACAACTTAATACTGATACACCAATAATATCAAAAATAATACCAGTAAAAACGATTATTATTATACATAAGAATAATATAATATTATTTAAATTGCCTAAAAAATTAGTTATTATACTAAAAAATAAAGCTAAAAAAAACGTTAAGAAAAAGACTTTAATAGTCCAATTATTATTCATACTTCTCCTCAAATAAAAAAAATATGGTATATTATAAATCAATTTTATGGTTTAGGTCGAGTTGAATTTCTCTATTTTCTACTATCAGTTACCTAAATAGCGATTTCTCTTTAAAGAAAACAATTAATCGTTACCGTATTAATTACTCGATTGCCACTTAATCCATACTCTAATACTTATAATATGTACACTCTAGAGATTTTCTCAAACACTTAGGGATTGTTATTATCCGTTTTTGCAATAATGATTTCAATTAATTAAAATTAATCATTTAACAATATCCCACATTATCACTCACGGCAAGAAATAAGTATATCGACTTAGAAAAAGGACTTTAATTATATGCCATTATAAGGGTCCTTAATCTTAAAATTACATATTCACCCTAACCTGGGCGGAAAAAGCAAATACATAAAGTGTCAAATTCTATTAGTAGATTTTTAGCCCTACCTTCAAACAATATAAGTGACTAGAATAATGCACCACACTTAAAAGTATATCACAAAATTGTTTTGACGTCAAATTAAGTAAAATTAATATTATTTTTACTAATTACTATTGACTTCTATACTTTTAATTAATTATATGTTTAAAAGAACAAAAAGTAAAACTCAATAATTGAAATTATTTCGTTTTCCTTCTAAAAGCCTCACGGCCTTTATTTCCTACTTCATTGGATTTTACTCCTCCATAGGCCATATTTCCGATAGTCGCTACCGTACTTTTTTATTTTTTTAAATATAATTTTGTATTATTCCTTCATACATTATGTTTATACTTGCATTTAAATCTCTCTCTATTTCTATTCCACATTTTTCACATTCATATTTTCGCTTATTTAAATTCTTCATCTCTTTTTTTATATTTCCACAACTACTACATATTTGACTACTTGCATAATATCTATTCACTTTTATTAATTTCTTATTTAACCACTTACATTTGTATTCTAATCTTCTTATTATGTCTCCCATTGTGGAATTAATTATATTTTTTCTAAGAGATTTATTTGCTTCTTTTATCATTTCATTTATGCTTAAATCTTCACTAACTATTATGTTATTATTTTTTATTATTTTACTTACTATTTCTTCATTCATTTTTCTTCTTGAATTTTGTAATTTTCGATATACTTCTTGAATTTTATTTTGGCATTTATAATAATTTTTACTTCCTTTTTCTTTTCTACTTAATCCTTTTTGTAATCCTTTAATCTTTTTTTCATATTTTTTTAAATAATCTGGATTCCCATAATATTCTCCATCACTTGTTACTACTATACTTTTTACTCCTAAATCTATTCCTACTGCATTTTGATAAGTATTTTCCTCTTCTTTTATTTCTTCTTCAACACTTACTGATACATAATACTTTTTTGCTATATGTTCTATTGTGGCATTAATTATTCTTCCATTTATTTTTTCTAATTTACGATAACCTTTTATTTTTACTTCTTTTAATTTTGGTAATTTTATGATACCTTTTTGTAAATCTATTTTTATGCTTTCATATGTAGTTTCTTTATATTCACCTTTTATATAATTTGTTCTATAACTATCTTTTACACCTTTTTTCTTATATTTTGGATATCCAACTTTTCTTTGATAATATTTCTTAAAGCCATTATCTAAATCAAATATAGCACATCTTAAGGCACAACTATCTACTTCCTTTAAAAAGGAATTGTTTTTTACTAAATTTGGAATTTCTTTAATTAAATCATAAGCACTTAATTTAATATTTTTCTTTTTTAAACTTAACATATAATTATATACAAATCTAGAACAACCAATAGTTTTATTAATTAATTCTTGTTCTTTTTCATTTGGATACATTCTAAATTTATAAGCTCGATTAATTAACATAATCCATACCCCCTTTAGATACATTTAAATTATAATATACATTTGTTTG
>CANRQF010000059.1 GCA_947632715.1 uncultured Bacilli bacterium
AATGGTTTTGCTAAAATTACATTTATTAAATAACTTGTTAGGGAACACTAAATTAGTGTTCCTTTTAGAATTTATGGCTTATAATATCTTGAATAAAATATTTTATTATGATAATATTTTCTATGTAAAGTAGTTAGGAAGTGTGAACTTTTGAAAGTAGTAAAATTTATTGGAAAATGTTTTAGTTTTGTGGGTGTATTTGTTGGAATACTTTTAATTGTAATATATATTATGTGTTTTATGTTTTGTTATGGTCCAAGTGAACATGCTAGAAATTTATTTGTAACAACTATGCTTGAAACAGGACAAATGAAATTTGTTGTAGGCCTTCTTATGAATGATGAAAAAGTTCAAGAAATAGTAAATAGTAATAGTATGCAAACATTTGATGAAGAAATAGATAATAGTCTTATTAATACAGAATCAAATTTAGATAAAGATGGTATTGAACTTGTTGAAATATCTGGTAGTACTTATTTTGCCAAGATGTTAATTGTAAATGATCCTTCTAGGGTAAAATTATCTACTATATATGATGGTTCTTGGAAAGAATATGGAGTTACTTTAGATAAGCTTGTAAATGATGCCGATGCTTTAGCAGGAATTAATGGTGGTTTATATGAATCAACTGGTAATAAAGGAGGAAGACCATTAGGATTAGTCGTAAGAGATGGTAAAATTGAATATAATAATCCAAGTGGTATAAGAGGGCTTCATTTAATTGGTTTTGGTGAAGATAATTTATTAAAAATAATTGATCTTGAAGGTAAAAATAAAGAACAAGTAGAAAAGATAATTAAAGATGAAAAGATAAGAGATGCTGTAGCTTTTCAAGAAGAAGCAAGTGATGCGAATAATCATTTCGTTAAACTAATAATTAATGGTGAAGAAAGAATAACTTATGGTAATGGTAGTGGTGCTAATCCAAGAACAGCGATTGGTCAAAGAAGTGATGGAGCTATTTTACTTTTAGTTACTGATGGTCGTGGTGCCAGTGGTCACTTAGGTGCAACAGCCCAAGATTTAATTGAAATAATGAGTAAATATGGAGCAGTTAATGCTGCGAATATCGATGGTGGTTCATCATCTAGTATGTATTATGATGGTAAATTTGAAATGTCATCAGTAACATTTTATTATCATAATTCTTCTTGGAAATTACCAACAGCATTTATTGTAGAAAAGAGATAAATATGAAGAAGTTTAGAAGAAAATGGCGCCGTTTAAGCTTGTATAAAAAAAGCTTAATTATTATGACTACTGTTTTAATAGCATTAGGTCTAGTATTTTTAGGTTATGTTTATAATAGTATGATTATTTATGAAAGAAATTTAATTGATAATTATATTGTTTATATAACTGAGAATGGAACTTTAACTAAAAATGTTAATGATTCTTTTGAAGTTAGTAAATATGAAAATGATAAAGATATTAAAAAGGGTTTAAATAATTTTTATAAGAGTGATGATTTAAAAATTAAAAAGAATGTTAAAGAAAGTACTGATGATATCTATGTTTATGATTTATATAATGATCAAACTCTAGTAAGTCAAGTATCACTTAGATGTAAGAAAAAATATAAAAGAATGGCAATATTAACTATTTATGAATGGGAAATAGCTGATTATAAAAATTACTTAGAAAATGGTATATATAATTATGATATTACGATACCTTCTAATTATAAATTATATATTAATGATAAAGAAGTAAGTGATAATGAAATTACTAAAGAAAGTGATGTAAAAGATTTAGAAAAGTTAACAGAATATATTGAAATAAGTAAAAGTAAAGAATATGTAATAGATAAATTAATTAGTAAACCATCAATTAAAATAAAAGATGAGAATAATAAAGAAGTTAGTTATGAAATAAAAGATAATAAGATAGTTATAACTAAACCATTTATTGAAGTTGATACTTTAGAAGATGCTAAAAAATATATTAAAGATGACTTTGATATAATGAATATTGCTCATACTTATAGTTTATTCTTAAGTGATGATTTAACTGGTCCATATCATGGCTTTAATACGGTAAATGAATTTTTAATTAAAGATTCTTATATGTATAAAATGGCATATAATTGGAGTAGAAGTATTGATATTACTTTTGTTAGTAATCATAGATTAAAAGATCCAACATTTACTAATGAAAGTTTAAGTAATTTTGTTATATATAATGATAATGCATTTAGTGTTGAAGTATATTTAGATAAGAATATGATAGTAAGTGGGAAAGATTTAGTGGATACAATGCATGATAGACTATATTTTATTTATTATAATGGTAGTTATAAATTAGTAGATATGAGTTCTATTACAGAAAGGTAGTATTATGAAAGATATTTTTATTGTTGTACCAACGTTGGATCCAGATGAAAAAATAATGGAAACATTTATTAATGATTTACATAAAGAATTTAATAATATTTTAATAGTAAATGATGGAAGTGCAGAAATTCATGATGATTTCTTTAAATCATTAGAGAAAAAGGGATTAGAAGTATTTAAACATTATAAGAATCTTGGTAAAGGAAGAGCCATTAAAAATGCCTTTAATTATTTACTTAATAAATATCCAAATATTAAAGGTTGTGTTACTTGTGATTGTGATGGTCAACATAGTGTTAAAGATATAAAAAAGATTGCTAAAGCTGTATTAGATAATAAAGAAAGTCTAATATTAGGAGTAAGAGATTTTGATCAAGATAACGTTCCCTTTAAAAGTCATTATGGCAATATTATAACTCGTAATATCTTTAAGATCTTAATTGGTCTTGATATAACAGATACCCAAACTGGTTTAAGGGGATTTAGTAAATATGTAATGTATAAATTTATTGATGTTGAAGGGGAAAGATTTGAATATGAAACAAATATGCTAATATCATGCAAAGAAGAAGATATTGATATTGATGAAATTCCAATTGAAACAATATATATAAATAGTAATTCTAATTCTCATTTTCATCCTTTAAAAGATAGTATTTTAATCTATCGTTTATTTGCTAAATACTTTTTATCATCATTTAGCTCATTTATCGTTGATATCATATTATTCTGTATTTTTTTCGATATATTAGGAATTAAAAGTAAAATTTTAGCTGCGACGATATTAGCAAGAATAGTATCTTCAATTTATAATTATATAATTAATTCAAAATTAGTATTTAAAAATGTAAGTTTATCTTCATTAATTAAGTATTATGTTTTAGCTATAATTCAAATGTTTATGTCTGGTTGTTTTGTTACATATTTAAGTTTTTTATTAAAAGGATTCCCAGTAGTAGCTATCAAAATAATTGTTGATACATTATTATGGGTAATAAATTTAGTTATTTTAAGAGAATTTGTATTTAAAGGAAAGAAAAAATGAAAAAAGGAAAGAAATTAATTGTTATTTTATTAAGTTTATTATTTATTACATTAACTATTTTAGTTAAATTAGATTTAACTACTAATTTTGATACTAATATTTATAAGTTAGTTACTTGTAATATGAATGATACATTAAATAATATTTTTAAGTTTATAACGTTTTTTGGTAGTACCCTTTTCATTATCTTTTTAGTAATATTCTTCTTAATTATTTTTATTATTAAAAAAGATAACAAAAAAGGTTATTTAGTTGCTTTTACTTTAGTTATATCAACAATTTTAAATAATTTAGTAAAAATAATTATAAGAAGAGCAAGGCCAACCGTTTTAGCTTTAGTAACAGAAACTACCTTTAGTTTTCCAAGTGGACACATGATGGCATCTGTATCTATGTATGGAATACTATTATATTTAGTTATAAAAAGTAAAATAAATAAGACTAGTAAAATTATTTTATCAATCTTTTTAGGAATATTACCTCTTTTAGTTGGTATTAGTCGTATTTATTTAGGAGCTCATTTTGCTACTGATATTATTGGGGGTATGTTATTATCTACAATCATGTTAATGTTATTAACTAACTATATTGATAAAAAAGAATCTTTATAGTAAAATGAAATAGGTGACTAAAATGAAAAAAATAGTAAGTATATTATTAATTTTATTATTATTAACGGGTTGTACTAATCCTTTTAAACAAAATAGTTTAGATAATGCAACAATATATACAACAGTTTATCCCATAAGTTATATTATTGAATATTTATATGGGGATGATAGTGTTGTAAATAGTATATATCCAAATGGAGTTGATATTAATAATTATACTTTAACTGATAAACAAGTTTCAGAATATGCAAAAGGTAATTTATTTATTTATATGGGTATAGGACATGAAAAAGAGATTGCTAAAGCTTTAATTAATAAAAATAATAATTTACAAATTATTGATGCTACCTATGGATTAAATTATAAAGAAGATATTAGAGAATTATGGCTTGCTCCAAATAATTTCTTAATGCTTGCTAAAAATATTAAAGATACTTTAGTAGATTATTTAGATAATACAATTAAAGAAGATAACATTACAAATAAATATAATGAATTATATGCTAATGTTTCTTGGATTGATGCTGAACTTAGAAATATTGCTAAAGATAGTGAAGATGCTGGAAATAATACATTAGTAATTGCTAATAATGTATTTAAATATTTAGAAAATTATGGTTTTAATATTATTTCTATTGAAGATATAGTAGCCAGTGGTAGTGATAATGCTGTTGATGATTTAAAAAGTAAATTTAAAAATTCTAAATATACAGGAATATTAAAATTAGAAAGTTCTAATACTACTGAATTAATTGATGAATTAGTTAATACTGATAAAGCTAAATTAGTAGAAATTAAAGATATTATAACTAATGAAGATGTGTCTAGTGATTATGTATCAATACAATATGAGAACATAAATGCTATTCGTAACTTATTATTAGATTAGTATATTATATCTAAAAAAGTTAATAATAAATGCAGAAGTTAGATTGACTTACAGAATTACTTGTGTTAAACTAAAGAAGTAATTCTTGGTATGGAGTAGTACTCAAGAGGCTGAAGAGGCGCCCCTGCTAAGGGTGTAGGTCGGGTTAAACTGGCGCGAGAGTTCAAATCTCTCCTGCTCCGCCACTTAGATAATTAAGCTCAAATAAGAGCTTTTTTTCTTTGCTAAATAGGTATAAGTAAATAATTTAAGAACTAATAATTCATATAATAAATAGAAGGGGAGTTTTATGAAATTAAGTGAATTTATTGATAAATTAAATTTAGCATTAAATAGTAAAACTGAATATAAAAAAAGTGGCTGGGGTAGCCATAATGAAGATACTTGGTATTTTGATTGTGTATGTTTAATTAAAGGAATATTATGGGGTTGGAATGCTGATTTTTCGAAAAAAAGAGGTGGAGCAGTTTATAAATCTAATGGTGTACCAGACGTAGGAACAGATAATTTAATTAATAAATGTTATAATGTTTCTAGTGATTTTTCTAATATTCAAGTGGGAGAACTTTTATGGCTAAAGGGACATACTGGTATCTATGTTGGTAATGGTGAAGTTATTGAAGCCACCGCTGCTTGGACTAACAATGTTTTAAAGTCTCAAGTAGCTCTCGATGGCACTAGAAGTAAAGATGGTAAGAAAGTTTATAAATGGAAGAAACATGGCTTTTTACCTTATGTAGATTATGGTAATACAAATAATAATATAGTCAAAGAAAATCCATGCATGCTTCTACAACAAGCATTAAATGAACAATATAATTTAAATTTAGAAGTAGATGGTAAATTTGGACCAAAGACAACTGAAGCTTGTACTAAAAATCAACTATATAAGGGTAAGAAAGCAATCATCCATATAAAATGGCTACAAAATAGATTAATTGAACTTGGTTATAGTTGTGGCAAAAGTGGTGTAGATGGACATTTTGGACCAGATACTTTAAAGGCTGTAAAAAAATATCAGCAAGATCATAATTTAAAAGTAGATGGATATGTTGGTAAAGATACACATAAAAAATTAATAAGTTAAAAGGTAGGGAATAAATCTCTACTTTTTTTTAGAATAAGATTTATTATAATTTTTAAATACAAAATATTGCAACGGATTATAAAAATAGTATATAATAATACTTAAAGAGTTATATAGGAGTTTGAAATGAATGAAAAAAAGTATATTGAATCCCAAAATGATTGTGCTAAGCTTTTAGGTCAATCTTTTTCCGAATACAATAATAGTTTAACAAAAATAAAACGTTCAAATTTTAAAAAATCAACTACTAATGAAAGAAAAGCAAAAAACATTTTGAACCAATTAGGATTAACAGAAAAAGATTTAAAAAAAAGGATGTGTTAGCATGAAAAAACCAGTTATTGGAGAAATTTGGGTAGTAGCAATACCTATTATTTATTATGATGAGAATAAAGATATTAATGTTAAAATTCAAAGAAGACCTGTCTTAATTTTGGATGATGGTCGAGGATTAATTGTTGAAGAAGATAAAAAAAATTATCACGTTTTTAAACTAACTACACAAGGAGACCCTTATAAAAGAGTATTAATAAAGAATTGGAAAGAAATAGGATTGAAATATAAATCATATGTAAGAATAGAAATGCCAATA
>CANRQF010000060.1 GCA_947632715.1 uncultured Bacilli bacterium
AACTCTATAAAAAATGTAACATTATTTGAAAGAGTTATGGAATATTTAGTAACAAACCCAAGCCAAACATTTTCTCCAACTAATATGATGAGTGTTTTTGAAACAGAAAAAATTCCTGTTTCTTCGAAAACAATCTATGAATGTTTGGACTATGCTGAAGAGGCTCTATTAATGTCTAAAATTTCTACATATGATATTAGAGGTAAAAGAATATTGTCAAGAAAAGATAAATACTATCTAACTGATTTAGGATTAGGGCAAATTCTAAATATAAATAAAAAAACTCAATATGGTGCTTATTTAGAGAATATTGTCTTTAATGAACTTATTTTTAGAGGATATAGTGTAAGTGTTGGAAATAATAATGGTAAAGAGATAGACTTTATAGCTACAAAGCATAATCAAAAAGAGTATTATCAGGTTACATTTGACCTTTCTAATAAAGAAACAGAAGAAAGAGAATTTGGTGCCTATGATAATATTCAAGATAATTATCCTAAATATGTTATATCAACAGATAAATTAGACTATTCTCAAAATGGTATAATTCATAAAAATATCATAGATTGGTTATTAGAAAAATAAATAAAAAAAAGAAAAGATTGAGAACATTATTTATGAAATAAGAGGAATATAAGAAATTGAAGTTTCAATTTGAACTTCAAAACATGGTAATGTTTGAAAAAATCTATATGTTTTTACTGAACTAGAAGTTGCAATTGTAACATTTAGTTGTAGTTGTAGGCGTTGTACCAGTTACAGAGAAACTTTGCCTTTCATTAATTATGGTTAATTCAGTTAATATTCTTTTTGGTCGAAAATTTCGACCAAAAAATTAATTAGAAAAAATTATAATTAAAAATATGATTTATGAAAGATGAAACTTAAAGTTTTGAATTTTTTAAGGTAGATAATTTCGACTTTAAAATTAATAATATTGTTTGTTAGCTCAAAAATAATTTAAATTATTTCTTTTAAGGTCGCAATTTGCGACCTTAAGATTTGAAATTAAATATATGAATTAAAAGTATTATAGAAAAAATAAGAAATGTCTAAAATTCTAGACATTTAGAATTTTATGTTATATTATAAAGCTGATGTGAGGTATTGAATGAGAAAGAAAATATTTTTTGCTCTTTTAGTTATAATTTTCATAGGAAGCTTTTTTACTATATTTTATTTTAATTTTATTCATAAAGACAATAAAAAAATAAATAATAGTAGTAATAAATACTTAGTCAAAAGAAAATTGCCCAAAAAGGTGAAGATGGATGGGTATATTACTTTTATATTCAAGGATTAGATGATACAACTGATGAAGAAGTTAATATAGAAAAGGTTCAATATTGGTTTAATGCCGTTAATTTAAAATATACGGAATTACCAGATTATACTATTGATGTTATAGACTATAATGATAAAGGTGAAAAAATAGTGGCTGATTCAATGTCAAGTTATCCTAATTTATATGTTTCACATAAAATAAAAAATGGGATTATGGAAAAAGATGAAATCGATGAAATTCAAAATTTTTTCAATGAAAAGCAATTTAATAAACAAATATCGAAAGAAGATTTAAAAGACTTAAGCTTAGAATTTATTGATAAAGATTTATTAATATCAATGTTTAATGAAATGATTGTCCAAGATTATCAATCTAATATTTCTAAATATGGGTATTTGTCTGAAGGAGAATATCGTAAAGATGATTTAGCTAATGGATATAAATATCAAATTAGTGTAATTCCATTTAGAACTGGCATTTTATATGTTTATATAGATATTATATCTGAAAATGGAAAATATTTATCTGACTTAATTGATAATAATAAAGCTACAAGTAAACAAACAGAAATGTATAATAATATACAAAAAATTTCTAAATATATTGTTGAAAATCAATTATTTGATATAAGCGAAAAATTCCCATCATTAAATCAAATTGATGATTATAAACGGTTATTTAAATTATTAAAAACTTATGATTCTAATACAGAATGGAATGAATAAAATGAACAAAAACTATTTAATTTCTATTAATAATATTTCCAAAAAATATGACCAAAATGTAGTTTTAAATAATTATTCTTATTTGTTTAAAGAAAATGGTTTATATCTTTTATTTGGTTTTAGTGGGTGTGGTAAAACAACATTTTTAAATATTTTAAGTGGAGCAACATCATTTGATAAAGGTAGTATTAATATTGGTAATAATATCTTTAATAATAAAGTAAATGATAATTTTGCAATTAACCATGTTGCTTATATAACTCAAAATAATCATTTTATAAATTATTTAACTATATATGATAATTTATTACTTGTATTAGATAAAAAAGAAAATAAAGAAATAATTGATAAATATTTAAAACAATTAAATATATTAGATGTTAAAAATAAATATCCTAATCAAATATCCGGTGGAGAAGCTGAAAGAGTATCACTTATTATAGCTATATTAAAAAATTATAAAATCATTTTATTAGATGAACCAACTTCTTCTCTAGATCCAAAAGGTTGTGAAAAAGTATTAGATTTATTAAATGAATTAAAAAAAGATCGTCTTATAATTTGTGCTACTCATGATGAAAAATTAAAAAATATAGCAGATGAAATAATATATTTTCCTCTAATTAGTCAAAAAAATAAAAATATTAATATTATTGATTTAAATTATAACAAAGTTCAAAAGAGAAGTGTCATACCTTTTTTACTTAAGCAATTTCTTTATAAAAATAGTGAGAAAAAATCTACAATATATTTATTGTTAATAATGATTTTATGTTTTTTAGTAATCTTTTATTGCTTTGATTCACATACAAAGTTGAATAAGACTTTGATTGATTATAATGATATTAATTTTGTAAATTTTTATTGTAATTTAAATAACGAAGATTATTGTGCAAATATTTTAGAAGAATATAACGCCGTTGATGTAATGTATAGTTATGGTAGCAACGCATATGATATAGATGATAGTAACGATTTTTTGAAAGAAACTTTACCATATGATGAAAATTTATTTCTTCAAAAAGATAAAATAATTTACGGAACATATTTTAAAGATATCAATGACGTAATTTTAGGAATTGATGTTGCAAAAGAATTATCAGATAATCCTAAAGACTTAATAAATACAACAATAATATTACAAATGCCTGAAGGAAAAGTAGAATTTAATATAGTTGGTATAATAGATTCTGGAAATGATAATTTATATATGAAATCCCTTTTTTTACAATATGATTATTATGTGTTTTTAAATAGTAAATATACAGAACAATATATGTATGATGATTTGATTGGTTTAAGTGAAAAGAATTACAATTCTACATATTTAACTGCTTTTTTTGATAATGTTGATGATTTATATAGATTTTTACATGATTTTGAAAATGAAAAATTTGGTTCTAAAATAGCCACTATTCCTTTTAATTTAAACTATACTAAATACACTTTATTTATTGGTAGTGTTCAAATTTATGCTAAACCGATTTTGATTGTTACATTCTTAATTGCTTTAATTTTCTTTTTTCAAACGGAATATATAAAAAATTATTATCAAAGATATATTTATGCAGTTTATAATTATTTTGGATACAAATGGAGTAGTATTATTAGTAGTAATATTATTTATATAGTTTTCCAAATATCAACTATTTATTTTTCAGCTTTTCTCATTAGTATTATACTAAGTAAAATTTTAAATTTTATAGCAATGAAATATAATATTTTAGTATATTTACCTTTTTTAACTGATTATTATAATTGTTTCATTTTATATATTTGGATGATTATTTTAACGACATTATTATCATTTATTAACATATTAGTAATCAAGAAAAAAGGTTGGATAACAGTTATTAGTGAAGGTGATGATTTGTTATGATAGAGTTAAAAAACATTTCTAAAAAATATAATAATACTTGGATATTAAAAGATGTTAATTTAGAACTAAAACCAGGAAATATTTATGTTTTTAAAGGGGTTAGTGGTAGTGGTAAAACAACACTTTTAAATATAATTGCTGGTTTGGATAAAAATTATGATGGTGATATTTATGTTAATGGAAATAGTTTAGATAAATATTATAATGAATATAGAAATAGCATTGGATATATGATGCAAAAAAGTTTATTATTTAGAAATAGTACATTATTAGAAAATTTAAGATTAATTGAAGATAATGTTCCTAAAATAGAAGAATATGCTAAATTATTTAATGTTTATGATATATTAAATAAATATCCTAATCAAATATCAGGCGGAGAGAAGCAAAGAGTAGCATTAATTAGAACTCTTTTAAATGATAGAAGTATAATAATTGCCGATGAACCAACTTCCTCTCTAGATTATGAAAATTCACTAATTTTTGTAGAACATATAAAGAAAATTGACATAAGTAATAAGATAATTATTATTGCTACTCATAAAAATATTTATGATGATATAGCAAGTGAAATTATTAATATTAATTTTGGTAAATTAAGTATTATTAATGATTCTGAAATAGATAATAATTTTAAATTAGAATTAAATAGTAAAAAAAATAAAATGCTTAATAGCTTTATACTTTCAAATAAAAATAGTTTTGGAATTGTTTTTAATATAATAATCATGCTTTTTACTATTACCATTTTGTTAGTTTTTTCAATTAAGATCAAATATCAGAGTGAATCTATAAAACAATATTTAAAAGACAATGCTTGTAATGTTATTGAGTCAAAAGATTTTTTAGCTGATGAAATAGTAGATTTAATTGATAAAAGATATGATGATTATGAAATTAAAGAAAAAGATTATACAATTTATTCTTTGTTAAATAAAGATGATAGTGTATTTAAAAATACAAAATACATAGCTTATGGCAGTTTTCCTAAAAAAAATGAAGTTTTAATAAATAACTATTTTGTTGATTTAAAATTTCCAAATATTGAGTATAAAAATATTATAGGTGAAAAAATTAATATTAATAATGTAGAATATACTATATCTGGTATTATTGATTATCCAGAATCTAAAGCCATTTATTTTGGATTTTATGAGAATATTTTGGATAATCAAATACCTGCAGTATTTTTAGATTATGATATTATAAAAGATGTTGGTAAAATTTCTTCAGATAGTGTTTTTTTAAAAATAAAAGATAAGTATTTAAACGATATTTATCTCAGTAAAAAATATGAAAGAAATTATATAGATAATTATCAATTTACCAAAGCTAGTGATAAAATATATCGTTCTACAAATGGTACTAAACACCCAACTAATATTGCTCTAATAATAATAGTAATAATATCAGTAATATTAATGATTTTCTTAGCAAATCAACTTATGTTAGAATTACATTTTCAAAAGAAGAAAATGGGTTATTTACAAGTCTTTAATTTTTCCAAAAATCAGGTTAGAAAAATATACTTGTTACAATATTTGATTAATATTATAAAAATATTTGCTTTATCAATGATTATATATTTAATTATAGTTACAATTATATATTTCAAATTTGACTTAAATTATTTTATTAATTTTTATTATATTTTTATCATTTTAATTATCTTATTATTCTATATTTTCCTAATTATTATTTTTCCATTAAATAAAATATTGAAAAATGATATTATCGAGTTAATAAGATAAAATTAGCTAAATATTTTAGTAGTAAACTCAGTATTGATATGATATATTATATTTAGAATAGTAGGTGAAGTATATGAAAAAAGTGATTTGTAGTTTTGTGTTAGTTATAGTAATAATTATTGTATTGACAATGGTATTTTTTGAAATTATAAAGAAAAATGATAAAGTAGATGATTATGCTAGTTTTGAACACTTTACTTATAATGATATTTCATTACATATGATAGATCATGATTTCTTTCATGGTAGAGATAAACAAACTTATGCTATAGCAGACATAAGCGATGAAAACTTATTAAGTCATTTTGAAGTTGGATTATTTTATAAAATAAAAAATAATGATTATATTTTGTTAGATGAATTTGACTTGCTTTCGGAAAGCACATTAAATCAAGATGATATAATATTCTATCAAAATGAAAAAGGGAAGGATTTATTAATTATTTCAATGAATTATGGAATTATATCTATATATTCTTTAGATATTACAAATACTAAGAAAATAAGTTTAAAATATCCACCTTCAAAAGATTATAATGTAAGAGAAATATTAAATATAGAAAATGATATTCTATATTTAAGGACTAATATTCATAATACAGATGAATATGTCAAATTAAAATGTTCTTTAGTAGATTTTAAATGTGTTGAATATACAGAGAATAATTAATTATATAAAATTACACAGCAATAATGTATATCCAATAATTAATGTTTATGATTGTAAAGATAAATAAAAATAATTTATGATGCAAAAAAGTTTTTCTTATGTTAAAATATATTTTAAAGAAAGAAGAGTGATGATATGGATAAATTAAAAAGTTTTTTAGAAGAAAATAATTTTATCAAACCAAATTATAATAATTTAAATATTGTTGATTTAGTTAGAACTATTTATTCTAGA
>CANRQF010000061.1 GCA_947632715.1 uncultured Bacilli bacterium
CTGGTTCTTTACTATCCAAATATAATTTTTCTTCTTCTGGGTTATAATGCATTAAAAGTTCATAACCAACTTCAACAGCAAGTTTACTTTCACTAATTGCACAAGATAAACCATTTTTAATTCCATGTTCAACACATGGTGAATAAGCAATAATTAAGGCTGGGCCTTTGTGAGCAAAAGCCTCTTTTAATACTTTAATTGTATGCATTGGATTTGCTCCCATACAAATACTTGCAACATAACAATTTGGATAACTCATTGCAATTCTAAATAAATCTTTTTTATAAGTCTTTTTACCAAAATCAGCAAATTCAGCAACTGCACCAATTTTACTTGACTTACTCATTTGTCCACCCGTATTAGAATAAACTTCGGTATCTAAGACTAAACACTTAATATTTTCATTTTGACTTAACACATGATCAAGGCCACCAAAATCAATATCGTAAGCCCAACCATCACCACCAATAGCTACTACTACCCTTGATGGAATATAATCTAATAAATCTTGCAAATCTTTGGGAATATTTTTATCTTTTAAATTATGCATAACAGCAGTTGTAATTTTAACATCTTCTTTATTATCTAACCATAATTTAAATTGTTCTTTAATATCCTCTTCAACAGAATCAATACTAAGCTCCATTATTTCTTTTATTCTATTTCTTTTACTTTGATATGAAGAATGAATACCTAAAGCAAATTCAGCATTATCTTCAAATAAAGAATTAGCCCAAGGAATACTATAAGGAGTTGATGGAGCACTACCACCATATATAGATGAACAACCAGTAGCATTAGCAATAACTAACTCATCTCCATAAAGTTGCGTAAGAAGTTTAATATAAGGCGTTTCACCACAACCAGCACAAGCTCCACTAAATTTAAATTTACTTTTCTTTAAAGAAGCTCCCTTAACATTAAATTTATCTAATAATTCGGGATTTTCATGATTTTCAAAATATTTATCAACAACCATTAAGTTTTCTTTATTAGTGGTATCAAATGCTAAAGCTTTAGTTGGACAATTTTGAATACATAAACCACAGCCAGTACAATCTTTTTCTGATATAGCTAAATAATAATTATATTCTTCATTACCAACACATTTTTTACCAATGTTATCTTTTGTTACAATTGGTCTTATTACTCCATGAGGACATACTATATTACACATACCACATTGAATACATTTTTCTATATCCCAAATTGGTACATTATATGATACTCCTCTTTTTTCTAGAGATGCTAAATTCCATGGAAAGGCACCATTTCTATATGGTAATAATTCACTAACTTTTAAAGTATTACCTTCTCTATTATTTATTCTTTCAAAGATAGATTGTTTTAATTTAACACTTTCATTACATTCATAAACTCTTTCTAATACTTTTAAACCATTAAGTGAATCATTTAAAGCATTTATATTATTATTGATTACTTCTTCACCCTTAGTTATAAATGCTTTTTTAGTAAGTTCAATTACTTTTTCATAACCATTTGGTATATTTAATAATTTTAAAATAATTGTTTCCATTATCTTATTAATCTTACCTTTAATATTATTATTTAAAGCAATTATTGAGGCATCAATATAAAATACTTTTATATTTTTATTGTTGATTATCTCTTTCATTTTATTTGGTAAGAATTCATTTAGTTCTTTCTCATCTTTATTAGTATTTAAAAGTAATATGCCACCATCTTTAATACTATCTAAAATATTAAATCTTCTTAAATATTCATCTTTAGTAACAACAACTATTTCAGGATTTTCTACATAGAATGGAGCATTAATTTCTTTTTTACTCCATCTTAAATTAGAAACAGTTACACCACCACTTTTTTTAGAATCATATTCAAAATATCCTTCAACAAAATAATCTTCTTCAGCAATTATTTTTAACATTTCTTTACTAGCACTAACCATACCATCAGAACCAAAGCCATAAATTTTAATTTCTTTAGCATCGAGTTCTATACTATAATCTTCTTCTTCTAAAGAAAGATTGGTAACATCATCTACTATCCCAATAGTAAAATTATTTTTTAGATTAGTATTTAACATTTTATAAACACTATAAATTTGTTTTGGTGTCGTATTTTTACTAGATAAACCATATCTTCCCCCAACTATATTTATATTTTTTTGAGATAAAGCACTAACTACATCTAAATATAATGGTTCACCGACACTACCTGCTTCTTTAGTTCTATCTAAAACAGCAATATTTTTAACTGTACTTGGAAGAACATCTAATAAATATTTAGGACTAAAAGGTCTATATAAATGAACGCAAATTAAACCAACTTTTGCACCATTTTTATTTAAATCATCTACTACTAATTTAATGGTATCTGTAACACTACCCATTGCAATAATAACACTAGTAGCAAAACTATCTCCATAATAATTAAAAGGTTTATATGAAGTATGCATTATTTCATTTACTTTTTCCATATATTCATTAACTATATCAGGCATTTTCAAATATAGTTCATTTCTAGCTTCAACTGATTGAAAATAAATATCTTCATTTTCCGCCATACCATATTGAACACCACAATTAACATTCAAACATCTATTTTTATAAGCATTAATACTATCCCAAGGAATTAATTTTAATACTTCTTTTTCATCTATTAAATCAATAGTATTAAGTTCATGACTAGTTCTAAAGCCATCAAAGAAATGAACAAAGGGAAGACTACCTTTAATTGCGGACAAATGAGCTACTACAGCTAAATTTTGAGCATCTTTAACATTAGATGAAGATAACATACAAAATCCTGTATCTCTTGTCGCATAGACATCGGAATGATCACCAAAAATAGATAAAGCATGAGTTGCAACTGTTCTACTTGCTACATGGATAACCCCAGGTAAACATTCACCAGCAATTTTATACATATTTGGAATCATTAATAATAGTCCTTGACTAGCAGTAAATGTTGAAGAAAGAGAGCCAGAAAGAAGTGCTCCATGCATTGTAGCTACTGCTCCTGCTTCGCTTTGCATTTCTATAACTTTGGGAATACTACCATATAAATTTCTTAAATCAGTATGAGTTAAACTATCAATATTGGATGCCATAGGACTTGATGGTGTAATTGGATAAATACTACATATTTCACTAAATAAATAAGCTATTCTACTACATGCAGTATTACCATCAACTTGTTTTTTCATATTATCACCAATTTAATTATAAAATAAAAAGACTAGATTTACTAGTCAAATTATTATATTAATATTAATAAATTATGTTAAATATTTATTTCTTTAATATTTCATCTTCTATCTTCATAAGTCTATTATATTTAGCTATTCTTTCGCCTCTACTAACAGATCCTGTTTTAATAAAAGGACTACCAAAACCAACAGCTAAATCAGCAATAAATGTATCTTCTGTTTCACCACTACGATGACTAATAATAGTTCTATAATTATTCTTTTTAGCAACCATAATTGTTTTAGTCATTTCTGAAATTGTACCTATTTGATTTGCTTTTATAATAATAGCATTTCCTGCTTTCTTATCAATACCTCTTTGTAGTAAATTAGAATTAGTACAGAAATGATCATCACCAACTATCATTATTTGTTTACCAATTAAATTAGTAAGATTTGCTAAACTATCTAAATCATTTTCTTCAAATGGATCTTCAATACTTATTATTGGATAATTAGATACTAAATTAATATAATATTTTGTTAATTCTTCAGCATTAAGTATTCTATTATCTATTTTATAAGTATTAGTATTTTTATCATATAATTCTGATGCAGCAACATCTAAAGCAATTAAAACATCTTTACCAGGATGATAATTAGCTTCATTTATTGCATCCATTATTAAATCTAAAGCTTCTGTAGTAGTATTTAAATTTGGAGCAAAACCACCTTCATCACCAACTGTTGTTAAAAATCCCTTTTGATGTAAAATCTTTTTTAAAGTATGAAATATTTCACTAGCAGCTTGAATTCTTTTAGCCATACCTTTCATAATTGGTACAATCATAAATTCTTGAATGTCCAAATTATTATCAGCATGAGCACCACCATTTATTATATTAATCATTGGTATAGGTAAACTTACTTTTCCATAAGTAACATACTCATATAATTCTTTATTTTGTAACTTAGCTAAACACTTTAAAGAAGCAAGGGAAACAGCAAGCATAGCATTAGCTCCTAATACACTTTTATTTGGAGTTCCATCTAATTTTAATAAAATTTTATCGACACTTACTTGATCAAGTTTTTGACCAACTAAAGCTTCTTTTATTTTAGTATTAACGTTATTAACAGCAGTTAAAACACCTTTTCCTAAATATCTACTTTGATCATTATCACGAAGTTCTATTGCTTCTCTTTCTCCAGTTGATGCTCCACTTGGAACAGAGGCAACAGATTTTATACCATTATCTAAAGTCATCTCAACTTCAACAGTTGGATTTCCTCTACTATCTAATATTTCTCTTGCACATATATCTTTAATATTCATAACACTACCACCTATACTATTAGTATAAACAAATACACTAAAATTAACAATATAAAAAAAGATGTTTAACATCTATTTTACTTTAACTTAAGCTATAAAATATTTACTTCTCTTTCGCAATAATATAGTACTTACTAAATTCATTACGCCATATCCAAGTAAACAAATACCGGCAACTTCAATAACTTTTTCCCCATCTGTAAAGAATGCTGTAGCACCTAGAATAATGAATAATATTCCTACAACTAAATTAAATATCCAACTATTTTCATTAAATTTCTTTAAAAGAAAACTATAACTAATCTTTTGAGCTCCAGCAACAATAAAATAAAGTCCTAAGGCAATAGATAAAACTTTACCTAAAAACATAGCTATAACACCAAGAATAAATAAAGCAATACCAACTATTAAATTGTAATTGTATAACTCAATACTTCCTCTTCTAAAATAAGAAAACATTGCACTTCCCCCATTAATAATTAATAAGAATCCAGTAACTATTGATACAAAAGTATTATTTCCTTCAGGGTTAGTAAAGAATAATACACCAATTAAAATATAAATAATTGATACTATAATATCTAACATAGTTATAGCATTAAATATTCCTTTAGCTTCACCAAATAATTTATCAAACATATAAATCACCCTAAATAAATTGTAGCAAATTTAGGAAATAAAGTCTATAATTTTATTCACAGAAATAAAGTCTATAATTTTATTTTTCTTTTATATAGTTTAAATATATGATATAATATCATGAAAGAAAGAGATGAACCTATGCGTTTAAGAATGTTAAGTATCGAAGAATTTAAACAATTTGCACAAAACCATGAATTAGACAATATTTATCAAACAATTAATTATGCTATGTTAATGGCAGAATATAAATATGATTACGAATTAATTGGTCTTGTTGATGATTATGATAATATAGTGGGAGCATCTCTTATTTTATTAAAACCAATTGGTATTAAATGCTTTTATGGTTATGCTCCAAGGGGATTCTTAATTGATTATAATGACTATGAATTAGTTAAAATTTTTACCAAAAAATTAAAAGAATATTATTATGAAAAAAATGTTATTTTTATTAAAATAAATCCTAATTTACCAGTTGGAGAAATATCTAAAAATGATTATATAACCCATTATAATGAATATGATAATATAGATAATTTACTAATGGAGTTAGGTTATAAAAAATTAAAAAATAATTTATATTTTGAAGCATCTTTACCAAGATTTAATGCTATTATAAATTTAGAAAATATTAATATTAATAAATTTGCTAAGAATACTAAAAATAAAATAAGAAAAGGATTAAGAAAAGGATTAAATACTAAAATTGGTGAAAAAAATGATATTAAGATATTATCACAAATGAGTGATAATTTTGATGAATATTATTATACTGATTTATATACTGTCTTTGAAAAAGATAATAAAGTTGATTTATTCTTAATTTCTGTAGACTATGATACTTTTTTAAATAATAGTCAAATATCTTATAATAATGAACTAAAAAATAATAATAAGTTAAATGAAAAATTAAGTCATTTCTATAGTGAAAAACTTATCAATACTAAAATGAATAGTGATAAAGTATTACTAACATATAAAAATGATATTATGGAAGCTACTAAAGGAATTGCTGATAACAAAAAGATATATTTAGCTGGAGCAATTACAATTAAACATAATAATACTGTAACAGTTATATATAGTAATTATGATAAAAATTATAAAAGATTCTCTGCTAATTATTATTTATATTATAGTATTATTAAACATTATCATAATGATTATAAATATTTAGATTTAAATGGTGTAGTTGGAGATTTTCAAAATGAAAATCCCTATACTGGTTTAAATAAATTTAAACTTGGATTTAATCCAAATGTATATGAATATATTGGGGAATATGATTTAATAATTGAACCTAAAAGTTATGATATATTACTTAAAAATGGTATATTAGCCAAAGAATTTAATAAA
>CANRQF010000062.1 GCA_947632715.1 uncultured Bacilli bacterium
GAGAGGGGGATTCGAACCCTCGACCGATCGGGTATGAACCGATTGCTCTAGCCAACTGAGCTACCTCGCCATAACAAGTAATATAATATTAACATAAATATTGCATATTTACAAGTAAAAATTACATTTTTTGCATCTTTTAGGGCTTGGAATATTTGACATTACACAAAAATATAGTATAATAAATATGCAATTGATTTGGCAGTATTTTATTTAATTATAATGTGTTATTTTAAAAATAAAGTAACTTAGACTGCCTAAGTGAAATTAATAATAACTCCCTATAATTTAGATAAAATTAAAACAAAGATTATTGTAATATTAAAGAAAGGAGATTTTATATGGCAAGATATACAGGACCTAGTTATAAAAAATCAAGAAGACTTGGCTTCTCTACTTTAGAAAATGGTAAAGATTTAGCTCGTCGTCCATATGCACCTGGTCAACATGGTAAAGATCGTAAAAAGAAATCAAGTGAATATGGTATCCAATTACAAGAAAAACAAAAAGTAAGATTCATGTATGGACTTACAGAAAAACAATTCCATAAAACATTTGAAAAAGCTCAAAAAATGGCTGGTATTGCCGGTGAAAATTTATTAGTTCTTCTTGAATCAAGACTTGATAATATTGTTTATCGTTTAGGTATGGCTAAAACTCGTCGTGCTGGAAGACAAATTGTTAACCATGGACATATTTTAGTAAATGGCAAAAAAGTTGATATTCCTTCATATAGAGTTATGCCTGGTGATGTTATATCAGTTAAGGAAACTTCATTAAATCATGCTGGTATTTTATCCGCAGTTGAAGAAAAAATTACTGTTCCTGCTTTCTTAGAATTTGATGCTAAGAAACTTACTGGTAAATATGTAAGAATTCCTGAAAGAAGCGAACTTAACCAAGAAATTAATGAACAATTAATTGTAGAATTCTACAACAGATAATAAAAACTACCATTTGGTAGTTTTTATTTGTCTTCTTCTACAGGATTTAAAATCAAAATACTTCTTTTTGATAAATCCAATTCTTTCATAAATTTTAACATGTCTTCATAAGTAATATTCTCTTCTATTTCTTTAATATTATCTATAATATCTCCATAAGATAATATTTCTGATTGAATAATACTATTAACTTCTTCAACATCTTCATAATTTAGTATTAATGATGCTAATAAACATTTTTTCATTCTCTCAAAAGTTTCTTTTGAAAGAGTTAAATTATCTATTTTTTTATTAAATAAATCTATTATTTCATTTTTATATTTGCTATCAATAGTAAATGTTATTACTACATAATCATCAAATATTTCTCTAGTATAAAAGAAACCATTAATTAATTCTTTTTCTAATAATTCATCTCTAAAATCACTAGTTTGACCAAAATTAGCCATTAATAAATATTGTAACATTATTCTTATATGTAAATCATCAAAACCTTTAATAGTCTTTTTAGGTACTTTAATACCTATTTTTATTTTTCTATTTGTAACATTTATATTTATTTCTTCATACTCTTTTTTGATTTCTTTACCTTCTTTTTTGATTATTCTTTTTGGATTCTTATATTTTTTAAATTTTTTATTATCTTGATTTTCTTTTATTGCTTCCATTAACTCATAGGGATTAAAATTACCAGTGACTACTAAAAACATATTATTAGGATGATAAAAAGTATTAAATACTAACTTTATATCTTCAATAGATATAGACTTAATATCATCTTTTTTACCAGTAATAACATATTTATGTTCATAATTATTAAATATATTATCTAAATGTTTAAATAACATTACCGTATATGGATCATCTTCTCCCATATTAGCTTCTTCAATAATTATTCCCTTTTCATTGTTAACTATTTGTTTAGAAAAATAATCATTTTGAACAAAATCTAATAAATGAACTACATTTTTAGGAGCATCTTCACTACCAAATACTTGATAATTAGTATAATGAAAAGTAGTAAAAGCATTAGTATCGCAACCTGTTTTAAAGAAAAAATCATGAGCAGTTGTATCTTTATCTTCATTAAATTTTACATGTTCTAGAAAATGTGCTACTCCTCTTGGTGTCTTATATTTATGATTATCTATCGTAAATTCATTATATATAGAACCATATTTAACAGAAAGCGTTCCATAAAAAGAATTAACTTTTTTATTAACCCACATATATACTTTTAAACCATTATCACATTCATCGTAATAAATAGTTTCATTTAATCCTTTTAAATTAATTTCCTTCACTTGTTTCACTTCCTTTTTGAACATATATTGTATTTAATGATAATGATGAACCACATTTAATTAAATCGTCTCTCTCTACTTTTTTCAAACTTTCACATCTATCTTCAAGTAAAGGTAAGTTATCAAAAACATGAAAAACATAATTACCTAATACGGAAACATTATTATCACTACTTACCTTTAAAGAAAATAATAAATTTCTTTTAGCATCTTCCAGTAATTCATCACTATACTTACCATCTTGCATTTCTTTAATACATTGTTTAATCAATTTTTCTGCTAAACTAATATTTTTATTATCTAAAGATACTTCAATAATTAATAATTCATCATTTTTTAAATACATACTTCTTACACCATAACAAAGTGAATTATCATTTCTTAATTTTTGATATAATTTAGAAGAAATACCACCTGAACCTAAAATATAATTAAAGACATGAAAAGCAATATCTTTTGTATTTTTATCTAATCCCTTAATATTATATATCATTACTAAAGTACTTTGAATAAATTTAGATTTTTCTTCTTTTATTAATGGTTTCTTTCTTGTATTATTGTTAACAAGTAAAGAAGGTCTCTTAAGTTTAATAACTCTATTTTTAAAATTATCTTTAATAATATTTGCTATTTCTTCCATATTAGCATTACCAATAACAAAAATATCACAATTAGATGAATCTAATAATTTATGATAATATTCATATAACTTAGATGGGGTAATCGAATTAACATCTTCTTTAGTACCTAATATTTTATATGATGTTTTAGAATCTTTATCCATTGTTTCTAAAGCTTTAACTAATGCTAAACGATCAGATGATTCTTTAATACTGGCAATACTTTCTAACATTCCTCTTTTAACAATATTAAAATTAGTTAAATCAAATTCATTATTTTTAACCCGAGGATGATTTAATACTTCAAAAGGGAATGCTACAACATTTTTTAAATAATCTTTTTCATTTATATATTCCGGAGCAATAAAATCTAGCATAAAAGTTATAGTAAATAAATTACCTACTTTACTAGTAGTACTATAAAATGTAGCTTTATATAATTCTTCTAAACGAATAGCTATATTTTTTCTTCTTTCATAATCTTTAGAACAATCACTTAAAATATCACTCAAAAAAGAAAAGATAGGCATTTCTTTTTTATCTACTTCTCTACTAAATATTATTTCCATTCTAACTGTTTTAAATTTATCTGTTTTTATGGTATGTATATTATAAGAATTACAATCAAACTTTTTATATTCCATCGGACACCTCTAATTTTATTATAGCACAATCAAAAATAATTATGAGTTTTTTAGATTATTATATTGCTTTATTATATAGTCATCTGTCATTCCTGCTAAATAATCTATTACTATTCTCTCTTTAGTATTATTTTTATATTCATCACTCATATTATTTAAATAACTCTTATAGATATTTGATTCTAAATTATTATTATTTAAATCATCTAAATATTTATCAAATAAAGTATTAAAAGCATTTTTTATATAAGTAAGTTCTTCATCTGTTAATGCTTTATTATATATATTTTGATAATTAAATTGCATAAGTTCATTCATAGCATTAAAAATATCATCACTAATTTTAATATAATTATGATTAATACTATTATTTATTATATCTTTAGATATTTTATTTATTATTTCTCTATTAGTAGTACCTAAAACTTTTTTAACATTTGCTGGTAAATCATCACTACTAATTATATTAATTCTAATTGCATCTTCAACATCTTTACCTAAATAAGCAATTAGATCACTAACTCTTAAAATACATCCTTCTAAAGTCATTGGTTTCATATTATTTAATACTTCTTTATCAGTATATGATTTATCATATTCATCTAAAAATTCTTGGATACTTTTATCTTTAGGTTCATATATTTGTTCTAATTTTTCACCATTATGACACATGATTGCATCTAAAACAGGTACAGTTAAATTATAACCTTTACCATAGTTTTCTATCTCCATTAATAATCTTACACTTTGAATATTATGATTAAAATATCCTTCATTATGTTTTAAACTTATTTCATTTAATATCTTTTCTCCAGCATGACCAAATGGCGTATGACCTAAATCATGACCTAGAGATGCTGCTTCGATTAAGTCTTCATTTAAGTTTAGAGCTCTACCTATAGTTCTAGCTATCTTACTAACAAATTGAACATGAGTCATTCTTCTACTTAAGTGATCATTTTCAATATGCGAAAATACTTGGGTTTTATTTAAATATCTAGTATAAGCAAGAGAATATAATACTCTATCAATATCTCTATAAAAAGTTGGACGATAATCTTCTTCTTCCGAAACTAATCTTATACCTTTATTATAAGGACAAGCATATTTACTTAAATTTTTAATTTGCATATTTTCATTTATTTCTTTATAATTCATAATTTACCTCATATAAATATTTTAATATATTTTTACTCATATTAAAAGTGCTATTAACTAGCACCTTTATAAGTTATTTTAGCAAAACCATTTCCAGTATTACCTGTCATAGTACTAAGTCCATCATGGGTTGGCATTTCTTCATTTCCAGCAATCATTTCATAATCAGTAAATACTTTACCACTATAATGATTTGGTGTATCTAAAGAAATTATGTGATCTTCAGTTGAATCTTTATCTATTGCTTTACATCCTGGATACCCAGAAATAAAGGATGAACCACCGGCACCTGAACTAACTCCACCACTGGTGTATGATCCTCCTCCTCCACCATAGTAGCCAGCTCCGCCGCCGCCACCATGATTATATTGAGAATCTCCTCCTTGGCCGAATTTACCATCTGTTGGAGGGCTTTCCATATTGATATCATAACCTCTAATACCACCAGACATTTGTGTACCACCAGTTGCTAATTGATGTGGATTAGAATCCTGATTCAAAATACCATCACCTCCAGTTAAACCTCCAGCATATCCGCCAGATGCTGTTAACTGCCAATTAGATGTGCCACCTCCAGCTCCTGCTACCATTATTCTGGATTTTAAACTATTAAAATCATTCCAAGAGCCATTTTCCAATCTTACGTCAGTTGCTCCACCGCCGCCTCCAGCGATTTGGTAGGCACTGCCACCTTGACCTCCACCATTATAACCACCATTGGGACGTATATCACCATATGTATATGGTACCGATAAATAATCTTTACCCATTTCGCCAACATAAATATATAATTTTTCTCCTTTGTTTAATTTAATTGTTCCTTTAGTATATGCACCATTACCACCTTTTATATATTCACCAATTCCTGCACAATTATGACTATAGCAAATATTTGAGTATTCATAATAAGCTCCGCCACCACTAGCTCCCCATAATTCAATTTGATAATATCCATCTTTTGAAGCTACAAATTCTTGTGGTGTTCCTGTATATTCATATTCTCTTTCTATATCTAGAATATATGGATTATCTTTTTTTCCAGTTGTTCCTTCTTTTATGATTATGTCTGGAGTTAAATAAAATACTGGGCGTACACCATTGACGGAACGAATGTTGTTGTAACCTACTGGACCTCGTTGATATATATACCATGAGTGAACTTCAATACTATCAATACCATATTTACCTATTAACCATTCATATTTTATTGTAGTGTTATAACTATCTTTTTGATAAAATATCCATGAATTTTTAACATTATCATAGTTTTCTGGATTTCCTCCTGGATAAGCATAATAATAATCATGAATGTATTGTAATCCTATTTTTGCATCTACACTACCTGTAAATTGACTTTCTATCGCATATGCACTATCGCCATTGTAACTATCCAAATTTTGTGATTCTCCATATTTCCATGTATGTGTATTTATTTTTTCTAGCCATATACTTTCCGAATTTAAATATTCATAATAGTCACTTCCTATAAAGATGTTTGTATCTCCAGTATAACCCACTGTTACTCCTGTGCAATTTGAATTGTTAGCATTACATAAGCCGTTCAATCTTTGATATAATCTTGAATTAACCCATGTACATCCTGAACCATCTCCTCCACAATCTCTTAGTGTGTATTTATCATTCCAACCAAAACCTATATATTCACTTCCATTTTCTTTTACTGCCATTTCTTTAATAAGTTTTAATTCGCCAGATTTAGTTACACCAATTATTCGGTACATATATTTATCGATATCTTCTTCACTTTTACTACAATCTCTTGTTGTTCCAAAACATATCCAGTTATTTACATTATCGGTTCCTTGATA
>CANRQF010000063.1 GCA_947632715.1 uncultured Bacilli bacterium
ATTAATAATATTACTACTAGAATCTAGAAATGCTAATTGTTGATTAGGAATTTTAGTTAATAATAATCCTAAAATAATACTTCCTATAATACAACTACTAACAATTATTATAGAATTTTTTAAAGTAAACTTTCTAACTTTTACTTCTCTATTTTCATCTTGTTTTCTTATCCAACTTAAATATCCCTGAATTTGAGTTGGAAAATAAATAACTATTGATAAAAGTGCTGTTCCATATAAGCCATTAATATAGCAAACATAGGCACTGAGTAAACAATATAAAGCTCCAAAAATATAATTATAAGTTTTACCAATACTAGCATAATAAGAATTTAAAAGACCACTTAAAAGTATAAGAGTACCTATAAAATAATCTTTAGATATAACTCCACATATTATAGAAAATATTATTATTAAAATAGTATATATTTTATTTTTCATTTAATACTCCAATTTTTATTTTAACAAAATGTATAATTATTAAGATTATAAAACTTTTATAATTATTTAATTGAATCAATTTTATTTAACAATTTCTTTAATGATTTTATAGATTTTTCATTATAAATTTCTTTTTCTATATTATTACTCTTTATTGTATATGGACTATAGTTTTTAGTATCATTAATATCCTCTTTAACTAACAAATCAATTAATAATACTTTAAGATCATTAACTGTATTTTCATTTATTGATTTTTCATATATTAACTTTCCTTGATATTCATAACCTTTAAAACCAATATAATGATCTTCATATTTTTTAATTACATTATTCTCAAAATTAATTTCATAATAAACATTATAATTACTGCCACCATCATTTTGTAATGTTTTATATTGTGAATCTGTTATAATTGTATATTGATAATTTTCAAAATCGTATATATCTTTTAATAACGTTTCATTATTATTAACAATACTTTTCATAATATTATATTGTTCACTATTTAAATCTTCATCAGATAACTGAATTGATTTTTCTTTTTCATAAATAAATAAACTATTAATAAAATTATTAACTATATTCATATTAGCATCAGAAAATTTTATACTATATTTTGTTTTTATTTTTGAACAAGGTGCTTTAATACATATTGGTTGTTCTTCAGCATAAACACGAATTTTATTCTTTTTCTTATATACATCATATATATTTGTATTATCTTTATATTTAATATAATAATCATAATTATTTCTTATATCTATAGCATTTTTTATTGCAAAAACTATAATTATGATTGCTAAAATTAAACCACCAATAATACTAATTTTTTTAAATTTATTTTTCATTAATATCCCTCTATTCCATTTAATGAAATTATAACAAATAATTTATATAATTACCATATTTTAAAATAAAAAGTTCATAATTAGACAACTATGAACTATATAATCAATATAAGCAATAAGAAATACTCATTTTAGCATTAATACAATTTTTTATAATGTATTTTATAAAAAATTGTATTACATTATTAAATAAAATAATTATTAAATTCACTTAACTTAACAACTTCACCATACTTACTAAGCATATTAATAAAAACATTAATTTTTTCATTATCAATTTGTTCATTTATAATAAAAACTAACTTTTCTTTTTTATCATTAAGCTCTAATGCATTCATCATCCACATCTTTATGGTTGGAAAATATGTATCTATATTTGAATCGTTAAAATTGATTATTTTATAGTATTTATTATTTATTTTCAAATCAACATTAATTTTTTCATCATATGTTCCTGTCAAAGAATTTTTAGCTCCAACTAGTTCATATGAAATATTTTTACCTCGTAATAATTCGCTAAAAAATTCAATACTATCTTTTTTTGATGGTCTTTTCTTTTTATCACTATCATAATATAGATAATTATCTTTCAATTTTCCTAAGAATTCTTCGCATTTAGATTCAATTGATATACTAGAAATCACAAATACAAATTGATTAATATAAAATTGTGTCATTTTTTCTAAAAGACATTCATCTTCTATATTTATTGCGTTAGAATTAATTAAATTATAATTAAATTGTTCTTCTACTGTCTTTAAATATGATTTCATAAAATTAATATCCAACTCATCATCAAATTCTTTAAGTCTACGCCAATTTTCAATAATTTTAATAGACATAAATTTGTCTTCTGGGGAATGAAGCACAACTGCAACATTTATGCGCTCATCTCTCTCATAATCAGGGACATATTTCATAATTGCAAATTTAACATTTCTTTTCATATTAATCACCACCTTCTATTTTTAATAACGTGCAAATTTCATTTATTCTATGTAGTCTATCCAATAAAAATTCTTTTAAAATTTCTTTTTCTTTTGATGAAATATTCCAATCTTTTGGGATAGTATTAAGAATTTCATTTATTTTAGAACCATTAATATTTTTTATATGATTAATATATTCCAAAATTTCAGTTTTATAATTTTCCAAATTCAAACATAATGATAAATTATTGAAATTAAATTTATTCATTTTAGACAAATCTATTTTATTACCAATTAAAGGCTTTAAATTATTCTCATTCCATAATGACTCGTATATAAAAACATGTGAATGATCTATCATTATCAATGAATTGTTTTTTAAATTAATTAGTAAATTACCTTGATTTCTATCATTATTTCCTATAATTACATCAAAAATTAAAATTTTAATTGCATCATATTTATTTGATGTTTTTGATAATACATAATAACCAGGTACAACAGTTGCCTTTTCAATAAATTCACTACAAAATACAGTACCATTAACTAAATTTATATCTGCCAACATATTCTTATACTTTTGAATATCATTTATATGTATTAATTTATAATTTGGAATCGGCAATTTTAATAATTTTGCTAATTCAGCACAAACATATTCATTAACCAAAACCTTTGCTCCGTCTGGATTGCCAGGAAATTTGGCAACATACTTTTTGCCATCACTACATTTTACAATATAAGGATTTGTTATTCCTAAAGGAATTTTTCTTTCAATATCAACAATTGTTGTCTTATCCAATACCATCACCACCATGAATATAGTCTATGGTATACAATATTATTATACCATAGAAAATTGATCAAATATTTTTTTGTAAACAAAAGTCACGAACTTTACATACATATTTACAATTATATTATTATAACAAATAATTTATATAATTACTATATTTTACTATTTAATAAAATAAAAAGCTCATAATTGAACAACTATGAACTATATAACCCATATGGGGCGGACTAAGGGAATCGAACCCTTGCATACCGGAGCCACAATCCGGCGTGTTAACCACTTCACCAAGTCCGCCATAACGATTAAATAATATCAAAAAATAACTAAAAATGCAACAAAAATAGGTTAATTTCTAACCTATTGCATCTAAATTAACATTTTCACTTCTTATTATATCAGCAAATTCATTTTTAAATCTTTCTTTTTCTTTAACTAAAACATCAGGATAAACACTTTTGGTATTGCAAATAGCTTGATAAAAATGTTTACAAGATGCTTCATGAGAATTTTCATATAATGCAAATGTCAAAGCATTTGCTACAATCGTTAAACAGATATCTGGATATCTACTTGATATTTCATAAATTCTTTTGTATTCATCGGTCATTTCAACAATAAATTTCATAAATTTTTCAGTTTGAAAAGGTTGATATTTTACTTTTACCCCAATTTGTTTTTCTAATTTTGGTAAAGTTCCCATTAGTATTCTTACAGTAGTAGGTTGATCTGCTTCTAAAACTTCAATTTTTTGAAATCTTCTTAAAAAAGCTCTATCTCTTAAAATATATTGCTCATATTCTTCATTAGTAGTAGCACCAATCATTTTGATAAGACCTCTATCTAAGCTTGGCTTTAATAAATTGGCAAAATCAACTCCCCCACTTCGATTAATAAGTAAATGGGTTTCATCGATAAATAATATTGTTTTTTCTCTTTTAGATATTTCTTTAACTATGACATCTAATTTACTTTGGGTATCATTTTCGTTAGTAGCAGTTCCTATTAAACTAGCAACATTTATTTTAATAATAGTCCAACCTTTTAAAGCCTCCGGAACCATATTTTTTTGAATTCTATACGCAAGACCTTCAACAATGGCAGTTTTACCTATACCAGCTTTACCAACTAAAAGTGCACTTTTTTCAGGAGTTAGAAGAGTTAAAATACATTGTTTTATTTCTTCATCTCTCGCTATTGCTGGATCAGTTATATATTCTTTTTTGGTTAAATCAACACCATATACATCAATTAATGAAAGCTCTTCCATAATATCACCAATAAAAGTATAACATAACTTGACAAAAATTTAAAATAGAATTATCATATTTAGACAACAAAAAGGAGGTATTTATGGCATCACCACATACTTGTGAATATTGTTATAACTTGGATTTAAAGAACAAAAGAAAATATCAAGATGAATATCGATGTAAAGAACTTAATAAATATTGCTCTTTAAATGATGGTAGAAGTTGTCATTATTGGAAAGATAAATTTGATTCTAGTTATGGCTTTGGAAGATCAAGATTTATAGAAATTTTAGGAGAAAAATTAAGATTAAATGGATTATTATTAGATTTATTTAATTATATTGATATGAATTTAAAAAATGAACAAGAATTAATCCCTGAACTTAATAATTATCAAGATAATGAAGATATAATTTGTGAAAATATCTTAATGATGGATAATCAAATACCTTTTCTAAGTTATATCTATTCATCTTATATTGTTCCATGTATTGAAGCTTTTAAAAATTCATCATTTTTTGAAGTAATAACTATTTATAAAAATATGTTAAATTATATTGATGGTTTTTTAAATATAAATAATTCTAGAACCAGAAAATTGGAAAGCATTTAATGCTTTCTTTTATTTGGTCCAATTATCATTAAACATATTTTTTAAATAAGTTTTATTAAATGTTTTATCTAAAAATCTTTCATAACTATTTTGAGGAGGTATTCCCATATCATAAGATTTAGCTCTCAAAATTGCTGTATGGGTAAATATTAAATCAAATACTAAAAAAGTTACTATAATTTTTAGAAATAATACTCCCTTTTCTTTATTAATTGAATTAATAAAATTATCAACTATAGGATATATATATTTTATCCAAATAATAGATATTACACCCCAAAATAAAGAATATGGAAGACATACACGACCATTTATATTCATAAATTTTTTTGAATAATTCCAAGCTGGAAATCCTAAATATAATTCAATAATTATACTAAGTAAATATTCAATTATAGTTCCCCCAATAAAACCAATAATAAACAATTTTATTTTAGAATCATCTTTATATTTTAAAAGTAAAGTAGTAAGTAAAACAGCACATACACCATATACCATATTAAAAGGACCAATTACAACAGCAGAATGATTGATTATTAACCCTTTTTTAACAAAGGTCCAAATACCTTCAATTAACCAACCATATATACTACCTATAATAAAAATATAAAATAAATTATATAAATTTAACTTTTTCATACTTTCACACTTTTCAATATTATTTGTTATAAGTATATCATATATAAGAAGAAAATAAAACTCTCTATGATGTAGGAATTATACTTATAATTTATATATTATTGTTTTACTAAAATATCTTATCTATTTTTTCTTTAATTTGCTCTTTTGTAAAAGGTTTTGCAATATAAGAAATAAATCCTTGACTTAAATACTTATCTTCAGCACCAGCTTCTACATCAGCAGTTACTGCTATTACAGGGGTTTGAAATTTTTTATCTTTCATTAATTTTTTTAAAGTTTCTTCACCATTCATACTTGGCATCATAATGTCCATTAATATTAAATCATATGTAGTACTTTTTACTTTATCTAAACAATCTTTACCACTATAAGCTTCTTCTATAGAAAAGTCAAAATCTTGTAATGCCCTTACAGCTACTTTAACATTTATTTTGTTATCATCAACTACTAATATTTTTTTCTTTTTATTAATTAATTCTTTATTAAATTTGATAATTTGTGTATTAGTTAAATCTTGTTCTAATAGTCCAATTTTTTGAGGAATATTTACTACAAATAATGATCCTTTACCATAGTTACTTTGAACATTTATTTTTCCACCCATCATGTCCACTAAAGTTTTAGTAATGGCTAATCCTAAACCTGTCCCCTCTACAGTTGTATTTAATTCTACATCTAACCTTTCAAATTTATTAAATAATTTATCAATATTTTCTTTCTTTATTCCTTTTCCAGTATCTTCAACACTTATAATTAAATTACATTTATCTTTATTATTAATACATTTAACATTAAGACTTATTTTTCCTTTATCAGTATATTTAATAGCATTTGTTAAAAGATTATTAACAATTTGCTTTATATGTATTTTATCTCCGATTAATTCATAAGGTATATCTTCAGAAATATTAAGATTAAATTTAATATTTTT
>CANRQF010000064.1 GCA_947632715.1 uncultured Bacilli bacterium
AACCTTGATTAAATTTTTTATAATTGTTTTAAACTTTAAATAGCAAAAAGAGATTATTTATCATAAGGATAATTTCCTGTAATAGAATATTGGTAATATTCTTCAGGAGTTAATTTTGCAAGGCCTATTTGAGGTCTTTCTTTATTATAATATTCAATATAAGTATCTATAATTTCTTTTACATCTTCAAAAGTTTGACAATTACTAATATCAATTTCATCCTTCATATGGCCATGAAAAGATTCTTGGGGAGCATTATCCCAACAATTTGCTTTTCTAGACATTGATTGCCTTAAATTGTTATCTTCTAATAAATCTTTAAAAAGTATTACTTTATAATGGATACCTTGATCAGAATGGATAAGAGAAGATGTTTTTAGTTCACTTTTATGATTTATAATCAATAAATTGACTGTTTCTAAGACAAAATCTTCTTCCATATTTTTGCTTAAAACATGTGCCAGTATTTCTTTTGTATAAGCATCTTTTATAGAAGATAAATAACATTTTTGATGATTGCTATAAAATAAATAAGTAATATCAGTTAAAAGAACAACTCTTGGACCATAATCTCTAAATTTCCTTTCTAATAAATTTGGAGCAATTGTACTTTCTTCTAGTGCTTTCATCATTTGTTTATAAGGATTAGGTTTTCTTATCGGACAAAATAGACCATATTTTTTCATTAATCTTCTAACTTTTTTAAGATTCATTTTATGATTTTCTCTATTTAATATCATACATATTGTTCTAGCACCTTTTTTGATATTTTTTCTTTTATAAACTTCTAATATTAATTCAAAATCTTTTTGATCTTGTAATTCTTTAGGATTATTTTCTTTATCTTTTTCTCGGCTTTTAAAAGCATAATATCCACTTCTTGATACTTTGGCTAAATCACACAAAGTGCTTATATTAACTTCGCCATTTGCATTATATATTACTTCATCAATTAAGGAATATCTTTCTTGTATCGATATTTCTTCAATTCTTGACTTTTTACCAAAAATTCCATTTTTTTTAGTAATTCATTTTCAGCTTTTAACATTAAATTTTCTTGTTTTAAATATTCTAATTGTTCTTTTTCACTAAGATTATTTATATTTTTTCTTCTTCCAGAATTAGTTGCTCGTGTATCTTCAATGGATTTATTATCTCTTAGATTATATTTCATTCTGTCATAAAATGATTGCATACGTTTTTCACCAAGTATCTCTGGATTAAAGCCTAATTTTTTAAATGCTTGTCTTTTAGTATTTCCACTAGTTATTAAATTAATATAATCTTTTCTAAAATCATTGGTATAAGTTATTCCTTTTTCACTTACATTTTTTACATATTTATTTGATTTTAATATTTCTATTGCTTCTTTTGTAAATAATTTTTTTGACATTAATATCACTTCTCTTTGATTTTATTCTACCATAAAAAAAGCATAACCTTTAATAGTTATACTTCTTTCATACCCTCTTTTTTTATTTTTGTCTAAATTTTGGGGTACAGTTCAGCCTGAGGGCTTTTTTAATTTATAAATTTAATCTTGCGTAAAGAGTATTTTAAGATTATAATTAAGTTATAGATAAATTATAATTATATTGTGTATTTTTATATATTTAACTAATTAGAAATGGAGAAAGATTATGGGTAATGGAGCCGTTACCGTCTTAGTTCTATTTCTTGGAATAATAGTTGGTGCTGTAGCTGTCTTAGTGATTAATCATTTAAGAGGCTTAAGTGTTAAAAATAATGCTAATAAATTAATTGAAGATGCTAAAAAAGAGGCTGAAAAACATAAAAGAGATAGCCTTTTAGAATTAAAAGAAGAATCATATAAATTAAAACAACAAACTAATGAAGAAATAAAAGAAAGAAAGCAAGAAATTAAAGAAGCAGAAGATAGATTAATGGGTAGAGAAAACAACTTAGATAAAAGAGAAGAAATGCTTCAAAAAAGAGATTTATCTTTAGAAGAAAAAGAAAATAATTTGTTAGTTAGAACCCAAAGTTTACAAGAAAAAGAAGATAAGATGGATAAACTTCTTAAAGAAGAAGTTGAACAATTAGAAAAAATATCAGGACTTAGTAAAGAAAAAGCACATGATTTAATTATGGCTAAAGTTGAATCAGATATGTCTTTAGAAATTGCTGAGTACATAAAGGATGAAGAGGAAAAAGCAAAAATAACTGCTAATGATAAAGCTAAACAATTAATTGTTAGTAGTATGGAAAGATATGCCGATGATGTCGTTTCTGTGCAAACCGTATCTACTATTGATTTACCAAATGATGAAATGAAGGGTAGATTAATTGGTAGAGAAGGAAGAAACATCAGAACATTTGAATCAGTAACCGGTGTTGATTTAATTATTGATGATACACCAGAGGCAATAGTTATTTCATCATTTGATCCATTAAGAAGAGAAATTGCTAAAGTAACAATTGAGACTCTTATTAAAGATGGAAGAATTCATCCAAGCCGTATTGAAGAAGTTTATGAAAAAACTTGTAAAGATGTTTATAGTCGGATTACGGAAATTGGTAATGATGCAATTACGGAACTAGGACTTGCTAAAATGGATAGTGAACTTATTAATTTAGTAGGTAAACTTAATTTTAGAACTAGTTATGGTCAAAATGCTTTGAAACATTCCATTGAAGTAGCTAATCTTTGTGGCTTAATGGCATCAGAACTTGGTGAAAATGTGACTTTAGCTAAAAGAGCGGGTTTACTTCATGATATAGGTAAAGCAATTGATTTTGAAATTGAAGGTAGCCATGTTGAAGTTGGGGAACAAATTGCTAAAAAATATCATGAAAGTGATGTAATAATTGATAGTATTGTTTCTCACCATGGTGATAGAGAACCAAAAAGTATTATTGCAGTATTAGTAAGTATTGCTGATACTTTATCTGCCGCTCGTCCTGGAGCTAGAAATGATTCAATTGAAAATTATATTAAGAGATTGGAACAACTTGAAGAAATAGGAAATTCTTTTGAAGGCGTAGAAAAAGCTTATGCAATGCAAGCTGGAAGAGAAATAAGAGTAATGGTTAAACCTAATGAAGTTGATGATTTAAATAGTTATAAAATAGCTAGAGAAATGAAAGAAAAAATTGAATCGGAAATGCAATATCCAGGTACAATTAAAATTACGGTTATAAGAGAGACTAGAGCTCAAGAAGAAGCAAAATAAGCTTCTTTTTTTATGACATAAAAAAAGATTATTCATCTCTTTTATTAACTTCCATTATAACAGGTAAGATAATAGGCCTTCGTCCAGTTAATTCATTAATGTAAGGAAGTAATTCTAAAATAATTTGGTTTTTTAAATCAGTATAATTATATAATGATGTTTTTAAAAAGCTATTAACTATTTCACTTATTTTATGTTCTATCTTATTCATTAAATCTTGATTTTCGTTAACTAAAACAAATCCTCTAGCAGTAACATTAGGTTTAATAAGTAATTTTCTTGTCAAAGTATTAATATTTAAAATAGTTATTAAAATTCCATCTTGACTCATTAATTTACGATCTTTAATAACAACATTTCCAACATCACCAACTCTGGATCCATCAACATAAATATCACCTGCTGTAATAGTGCCACCTCTTTTAACTTCACCATTCTTAAGTAAAATAACATCGCCATTACTACAAATAAAAGTATTTTCTTCAGGTATATCACAAAGTTTAGCAATATTAGCATGTTGTTTTAACATTCTAAATTCCCCATGCATAGGCATAAAATATTTAGGCTTAATAATTCGAAGCATCCATTTTAATTCTTCTAATTTGGCATGCCCCGAAGTATGAATGTCACTAAATTCAGAATTAGTATATACTTTTACACCTTTTAGATAAATCTTATTAATAATACGATTAATACTTTCAGCATTACCAGGAATAGGACTAGATGAAAAAATAACTAGATCATCAGGAAGCAAAGATATTTGCTTATGAGTACCATTGGCAATACGGGAAAGAGCCGCAAGGGGTTCACCTTGACTACCGGTACATAGAATACAAATTTCATTACGTTTTAAGCCTTTAGCTTGATTACTATCAATAAAGATTGATTTATCATCTATTAACCCATTATTTAAAGCAAGTTCGATAGAGGTTTCCATACTTCGACCAAAAGTAATAATTTTTCGATTATATTTTTTACAAGTTTCTACTATATGTTTAATTCTAAAAATATTTGAAGCAAAGGTAGCAATAATTATTCTTCCTACATGTCTACCTATAATATCATTTAAAGTATCATCAACAACAGACTCACTATTAGAAAATCCGGTTGATAGAGCATTAGTGGAGTCACTAAGTAAAAGAGTTACACCATTACTCCCTAGTTCTGCCATTTTATGAATATCAGCCATTGGCCCAATAGGAGTTAAATCAAATTTGAAATCTCCGGTTTCAAATATTACGCCATTTGGAGTATGAACAACAATGGCAAATGAGTCAGGAATAGAGTGAGTAGTATTGACAAATTCTATTTCAAAATGTTTAAAGTTAACCTTTAAGTCTTTATCAATAACTAAGATATTATTATAATTAATTTCTCTTTCTTCTAGTTTTTTAGTAATTAAATCTTTAGCAATTTTAGGAGCATAGATGACAGGAATATTAACTTGATTAAGTAAAAATGGTATACCGCCAATGTGATCTTCATGACCATGAGTTATAAATAAAGCTTTAATTTTACTTTCATTTTGTTTTAAATATGTTACATCTTGAATAACATAATCGACACCTAGTAAACCAACTTCTGGAAACATTACCCCAGCATCTATAATAATTATTTCGTCGTCATGGGTGATAACATACATATTTTTGCCAACTTCACCAAGACCACCTAAAGCAACAATACTTGTTGCAACATCTTTCATAAATTTCCCTCTTTCTTAAAATAAAAAGTTTTTTAACTGAAATTAATTATACCTTAAATTAACTTTAATGTCTATATTTTTTAATGAGATTTGGGAAATTTTTAAATTCTATTTTAAAAAATTCATAATTAAATCAATCATTATTTCTTTTTCTTTAGGGTTAGATTCCGCAATTAAAATAGTAATTGAAGCAAGAGTATTATTATCAATAATTTGCATGTTATCTTTATAAAGAATATTATTTACTTGTAAAAAATAAATAAATATTGTCGCAGCAATTCTTTTATTACCATCAATAAAAGCATGATTTTTAACTGTTAAATATAATAAATTAGCGGCTTTTTCTTCAATGCTATTATAAACATCTATGCCATCAAAAGATTGATAGATATCATTGATAATAGATTTAAAATTATTATCTCTTTCTAATGCAAATAAACTACTTTCATTATTAAATTTTAACTTATTTATAACACTTAAAAATTCATCATAAGTTATAATGATGTTACCTTTTCTTCCTTTTACTTTTTTAATTCTTTGATGATCATAATCATCTAGTAAATCTAAAGCTTTGGAATATTCGTTGATAACATTTAAAATTTCTTTTGCATCATTTTCTGTATATCTTTCATTTCCTCTAGCAGCAATATCTAAAAGTTTAACAGTTTTTTCTAAATAATCTAATCTTTTTTGATTAACTGCATATCCTTTAATCATATAATCTTTTAATATTTTATTAGCCCATCTTCTAAAAATGATGCCATTTTGTGATTTAACACGATAGCCAACACTTATAATCATATCAAGATTATAGTATTCAATATTTCTTGTAACTTTTCTATTGCCTTCTTTTTGAACTGTCGCAAATTTTGCGACACTTCTATTATCTAGCTCTTCTTTAAGAGCATTATTAATGTGTTTACCAATAGTTTTTATGTCTCTGTCATATAATATAGATAATTGCTCTCTATTTAACCATACCGTTTCATCTTGCATATTTACTTCTAATTTAACATTTTGATTTTCAAATAATACAATTTCATTTTTCATTTTTTATCACTCTCCATTTCTTCATTTGAAAAATTTTTAAGTCTATTATTGATAGTGCTAATATAAAAATGTAGGAAAAGACGAATATAAAAATGTCGAAAAACCTACAAAATTATATTAGCCAAAACCTACATTTTTATATATCTATGTTAGACCATATTGATTATTATTCCAATAATC
>CANRQF010000065.1 GCA_947632715.1 uncultured Bacilli bacterium
CTCTCTTTGGGGTAAGGGGAAGTCTGCCCTTTTTTACTATTTTTATAAAATAAATTTTGTGTTTCTTTTCAGACTAATCCTCTAAGGTAAAGTTTCTTACTTCTTCTAAATCAATACCTTCTTCTCTTATATATTCTTCATGTTGTTTTAATTTACGATACATTAAATTTCTTGTTCTGCTTACTTCTTCTGTTTCCTCTACATATTTTAGAGCATCTAATACTAAATGGAAACGATCTATTTTATTTTGAACACGCATATCAAATGGAGTTGTAATAGTTCCCTCTTCTAAATAACCATGAACATGGAAATTATGATTTGTTCTATTATAAGTTAATTCATGAATTAAATTTGGATAACCATGGAAAGCAAAAATAACATGCTTATCAGTTGTAAATAATTTATCAAATTCACTATCAGTTAAACCATGAGGATGTTTATTACTACTTTGTAAACGCATTAAATCAATCACATTTATTACTCTTGTTTTAATATGTGGACAATTTTCTTTTAATATTTTAGAGGCTGCAATAACCTCTAGATTAGGAGTATCACCACAAGATGCTAATACTATATCTGGGGTTTTTGGTTTATTTGAGGCCCAAGTAAATATGCCTAAACCTTTGGTACAATGTTTAATTGCTTCATCCATTGTAAGCCATTGTAAACTAGGATGTTTACTGGCAACACAGACATTAATATAATTTTTAGTTTGAATTATATGATTAAATGTCGAAATTAAAGTATTACTATCAATTGGGAAATACATTCTAACTGTATCGGCTTTTTTAGTAGCTAAATGATTTAAGAAGCCTGGATCTTGATGGGTATAACCATTATGATCTTGTTGCCAAATATGACTTGTTAAAACATAGTTTAAAGAGGCAATCGGAGCCCGCCATGGTATTTCTTTCGTAACTTTTAACCATTTAGCATGTTGACTAGCCATAGAATCGATTATTCTAATAAATGCCTCATAACTATGGAAAAATCCATGTCTTCCGGTAAGAAGATAACCCTCTAGTAAACCTTCACACATATGCTCAGATAAATAACTATCAAAAACACTACCCTCTGGACTTAAAAATTCATCATTACTTCTTAATTCCGAATTCCATTTACGATTAGTTACTTCAAATATCTTATTTAAACGATTAGATAAAGCTTCATCAGGTCCAAATACTTTAAAATTATTTTTATTTAATCTAATTATATCTTTAACAAATGCACCTAATACTCGCATATCTTCAGCTTTAGTTACTCCTCTTATAATATCTATTTTATAATTAGTAAAATCAGGTACTTTTATATTTTTAAGTAATAATCCTCCATTAGCATACAAAGATGCACTCATTCTTTTATTTTTTCTTGGTACTAAACTAAGTAATTCTTTTTTAATACTACCATCTTCATTAAATAATTCTTCAGGATGATAACTTAAAAGCCATTCTTCCAATACTTTTAATTCATTTAAAGAATTAAAAGGAATAGGAACTTGATGGGATCTAAAAGATCCCTCTAATTCAAGATTATTATACTTTTTCGGACATGTCCAACCTTTTCTTGATTTTAATATAATCATTGGATACATTGGTCTTACAAATTTTTTCCTTTTACTAGCATCTCTTTTAATTATTCTTATTTTTTCTACTACTTCTTCTAAAGCTCTAGCCATATCTTCATGATAATTAGGATTATCAATAACATCTACTTCAATTGGATCCCAGCCACAACCTTTAAAGAAATTCATTCGCTCTTCATAACTCATTCTTGCAAATATTGTTGGATTAGCTATTTTATAGCCATTTAAATGTAAGATGGGTAAAACAATACCATCTTTATTAGGATTAATAAATTTATTACCATGCCAACTAGTTGCAAGTGGTCCTGTTTCCGCTTCTCCATCACCAACAACACAAGCACAAATTAAATTAGGATTATCAAGAACTGCCCCAAAACTATGAGCTAAACTATAACCTAGTTCTCCCCCTTCATTAATTGAACCTGGTACCTCTGGTGCTACATGACTAGATGTTCCTCCAGGAAAAGAAAATTGTTTAAATAATTTTCTTAAGCCTTCTATATCTCTCGTTATATTTGGATATACTTCACTATAAACACCTTCAATATAACTATTGGCAATCATAGCTTGACCACTATGACCTGGACCAGATACATACATCATATTTAAATCATATTTTTTAATTATTCTATTTAAGTGTAAATAAATAAAATTTTGTCCTGGTGCACTTCCCCAGTGCCCAACTAATTTATTTTTAATATCATCTTTAGTTAATTCTCTTCTAAGTAAAGGATTATCTTTTAAATAAAGCATTCCTAATGATAAATAATTACTTAAATGAAAATATTTATCTAATAATACTACTTCTTCTTTAGTTAAGACATTCTCCATATTATCACCAATTATATTATATATTAATTTTCCCAAATATTAAAGAAGAAATTTACTATACTAATTTATTAAATAATTTAACTATTTCATCTATTTTATTTTTATCAGTATTATCTAAATTATTACGCATATAACTTTCTAAAATACTTCTTCCTACAGTTCTAAGTGAATTAGTTAATGCTCCTAGTTGCATTAACACTTCTTCATAAGTTCTTTCATCTTCCACCATTTTAGCAAGTCCTCTTACTTGTCCTTCAATAACATGTAATCTTCTTACATAATAATTTTGTTCTTTTTCAATCGTTATATTTTTTTCTTTTGTTTTCATATTAACCTCAATCTAATTATACTACATACCCATACTAGTATCAAGTATTACCCATACAAAAACCATAATCGCTTATGGTTTTCATTTACACTTTGCTTATTTTAACAAACACAATCTACATATGTATCTGATAAACATCTTATACTACATAAACAACTACAATCCATTGTAAAGAATGAGTTAGTAGCTACAAATGGATATAAACTAGTTGTATCAGTATTTTCGGCAAGAACTCTAAATGTACAACAATTTCCTTCTATCTTCTCTACTCTAAACACTGTTGAACATGTACTTCCTAAAGGTTGTTCACTACAGTTAGTTGTAACATCTTTACTTATAGGCATACTCCAAGGTGTACCATTTCCACAACATGTATAAAGCATTACTGGTCTAGTATTACATACTAAACAATTACTACCTCCACCAAGCATTGGCCTATCACAAGTATCTAAACAGTTATCTGGACAAGCATTTTCTTGTAAAACTAAAATAATACTTAATATTTCATTTATACAATTACCTGTTCCAGAATTATTTGAATTACTATTGTTCATTATTTCACCCTTTCATGTATTCTCATTATTAATTTATGATTAATTTTTAAAATAGTGAGAAACTATTTCATAATTTTTAATATTATAGTATAATTATATCGGGTGATATAATGAATACAGCTCTCCAATATGTAATAATTGCTTTAGTTATCTTAATTATTTTAGCTGTTGCCTTAAAATTAACAAGAAAAGATTTTGCAATAAAAGAAAATAAATTAATTGGTTTTTTAGGTGGTAAAGATAATATAATTAATGCTGAATGTAATATGAGTAGATTTAAAGTTATTTTAAAAGATGTTACTATAGTAGATAAAGAAGCAATACAAAAACTGGGTGCTAAAGGTATTGTTGAAATTGATAATCAATTAAAAATTATATTTGATAATAATGCTAAACAATTAAAAAAATATATTGATGAAATCATCTAATATATTTTTTTTTAGGCTAAAATTTCCATTAACTTCTCTATATCTGTAATCTTTAAACTATTATTTTCTAAAATAATTCTAAATTCTATTTCTTTTTTACTATCATATTTTGGTTCTTCATCCAATAATCCTTTATAATTACCATCTTTAAGATAATAATTAACACTATTAAATACTATCTCTTTATCATTATATTCTTTAACACTTAACATACTACCTATATAATCTTCATTACATTCATCTATATAATCTTCAATATAATAACTATTATCTTGCTTAATTATTCTTTTCTCTTCCATATATATTTCTAAATCTTTATCTGCTAAAGTATTATATATTTTTCCCTCATCTATTATCTTCTTATAACTTTTATTATCATCAAATATATAATATCTAATTCGATCTATACTATTTAATTCTACTTTTAAATTATTAGTATTTAATATATACATAGTATCTAAAAATAATCTATTACTCATACTAATCGCATCATTATAAGAATATTCATTAAAAATCATTTCTACTTTTCTATCAACATCTAGTTTTTTATCTCTATATTTTTCATAAACAAATAATAAACTAAATATTAAAATTAATAAAATATATAATATTATTATTCTTTTATTTTCTTTCATTCTTACCACTATGTTAATAATATCAAAATTTTAATAATTTAACAATTATATTTTTTCAATATCTACGATATCAACTATATTTATTAATTCTCCATCAATAGTAATTAAATTAGTACTTGTTTTACCGACAATAACTTTTTCTATTACTTTATCATTTAAAGTAATTCTTACTCTACTTTTATAGACGTGATGAACTGATGCAAAAATATTATTTATTTTTTTAACTATACTAATATCATCTTTCTTTGGTATACTTCTATCACTACCATAAAAAATACTTTGGGTATTATTTATATTATCACTAATTACTCCCCTTGTAATTTTTGGCAAATCTTTCAAATTAGTTCCCTCCTAAATATATTCTATGATAAATAACTATTTTTGAACCATAATAATATTATGAAAACATTAAATAAAAAGAATTTATATTTATTTATTCCTCTTCTTATTTTAAATGTAATAAGTCTTTTTAACATGTTTAATGCTCGTTATTTAAATACTTTATATCATAATTTTTTTATTAAACAATTATTATGGTTTACTTTAGGATATTTATTTATCTATCTTATATCAAAAATAAAATTAAATAATTTATTTAAATATGCTAAATATTATTATTTATTCTCTCTTTGTTTACTTATCTTTGTCTTATTATTTGGTAGTACTACTAATGGTAGTAAATGTTGGTTAAATATATTTGGTTTTACTTTTCAACCGAGTGAACTAGCTAAACTCACTCTTACTATGTATATTATAGATATTATAAATAATACTAAAATTAAGTCTTTTAAAGATGAATTATTAATTATTATAAAATTAATCATTATTACTTTTATTCCTTCTCTATTAGTGTTTTTAGAGCCCGATACTGGCGCTATTATCAGTTTTCTTATTATTTTATTTGTATCTTTATTATATTTAAAATTAAATAAAAGATGGTATATTTTAGCCAGTATCCTACTCTTTACTTTTACTTCTCTTTTCTTTTATTTCTATTTCTTTAATAAAGATATCTTAATTAATTTAATTGGTACATCTTTCTTTTATCGAATGGATAGAATTATTAATTTTGCCAGTGGTAATAGTTATCAATTAGAAAGATCTTTAATTAATATTGGTACATCTTCTTTTTTTGGAAGTGGTCTTAATAATATTTCTCTATCTATTCCTGAAGCTCCAACTGACTTTATTTTTGCTTTTTTAACTAATACTACTGGCTTATTTAGTGCTTTATTAGTTATTCTATCATATTTTATTATAGATATCTTTCTTTTATATAAAGTCAATCATTCTAAAGAAAAAAAATATAAATTATTTACTTATACTTATATTGTTAATTTTATATTTACTCAAATATATAATATAGGTATGAATTTAGGTTTACTTCCTATTATGGGTATACCTCTTCCTTTCTTATCTTATGGAGGATCTAGTACATTAATAAACTATATCTTTTTAGGAATGATATTAAAATTATTATAATATTTAAACCATATCCAAGTGATATGGTTTTTGCTTACTTCCGAGTTTGGCGTCATTTTACTTCCGAGTTTGGCGTCGTTTTACTTCCGAGTTTGGCAAATACTACCCTTCAAAAAATATCAAAAAATAATATGTTTTAAGATAATTTTATAAAAAAAGGGTTTATACATATGGAAGTAGTCTTAAGCAAATTTTGT
>CANRQF010000066.1 GCA_947632715.1 uncultured Bacilli bacterium
AGAGTTCAAAACCCCCTGAGTTTCAGAGTGACGGCGCAATCATAGTGCCCTTAAGTTTCTATTAAATAATAAAAGATACTTCTTGTAAAGAGGTATCTTTTGTCTTATTTTGTCGTATTATTTAAATATTTAATATATAATCTTTAACTTGAAATTTATTCATTTCTAATTTAGGACCATTAATCTTAAGTTTTGGTAAATCATAATTAAAGTCGTCTCTATCAATGCTTTTCTCATTCCACATAAATCCAAGCATAAGTACGATTAGAAAAACTAATAGTACAAACAATATGACAGCTACAATTATTGGCCATATAGTTGTGCCACCTTTTTTACGACATAAATCAATTAAAAATTGACGATCATTACCATGATAATTTGCTTTAATTTCTTGAACTTTTTTATGTGCATGTTCTAAATATTGCTTTTTAAAGATACAAGAAAAATAAATTGACATACCCAAAATAATAATATTATAAAGCAAGCCTTCAAAAATATTGCCGATTAAAAAGGATGCACCCCACCAAATTAAAGCCATAATCCACATTTTCCTGTAAAAAAAATAAAATATTCCAAAGAAGAATGTACATACAGAAAAATTATTTTTAACAAATTCTTCATATTTTGGCCCAATATAAGCTCTTACTAATTCTTCATCACTTGTATTTAGTGAATTAGTAATTTCTATTTTTTCACCACAATTAGGGCAAAATTTTCCACCACTTATAATAGTACCACACTTAGGACAATACATATTTACTACTCCAAACTATGCACGACCAGCGTATTTACCATCTTTTGTAGTTACTAATATTACTTCTCCTTCATTAATAAATAAAGGAACTTTAATTACTTTTCCAGTTTCAATTGTTGCATCTTTTTGAGCATTAGTAGTAGTATTACCTTTCACTGCTTCTGTAGTTTCAATTACTTTATATTCTACTTTTTCAGGTAAAGATATACCAATAATTTCTCCTTCATAAAAATCAATTGAAATATCAATTCCTTCTTTAACAAATGAAACATCATCACCTAAAACACTCTTAGGTACTTCAATTTGTTCATAAGTTTCATTATTCATAAATACTAAATTATCACCATTAGTATATAAATATTGAACTTTATTCTTATCGATATGAGCTTTAGTTATTTTAATGTTAGTATTAAATGTTTGTTCAACAATTGAACCAGTTCTTAAATTCTTTAATTTAATTCTAACAAAAGCAGGTCCTTTTCCTGGTTTTACATGTTGAAATTCTTGAATTAAACATAAGTTACCATCAATAATAACTGTCATACCATTTTTAATATCATTAATATTAATATTCATGTTTTTTTACCTCCTTATATCTTATTATTTCTTTTCTTTTGCTACTACACTTTTACGACAATTAGAACAATATTTTTTTACTTCTAAACGTTCAGGATTATTCTTTTTGTTTTTACTTGTTGGACGTAATTCTTTACCACACTCAGTACATCTCATAGTTACATAATTACGATTATCATTTTTAGCCATATAAAATCCTCCTCATCTAACTATCATATTATATCAAACTTTTAAGTATTTTCAAACAAAAATTGCATAATATTACTAGAAATATATTTAGTATAGTGAATTTTTTGATATTTATAGTCACGATCAACATATAAATTAGGTGTTAAAACAATAATACTATACTTTGGATCATCATAAGGAGCAAAGCCAACAAAGGCATTAGAAATTGTTTTAGTATCCATAATACCATCATTATTAGTATCAATAAATGTTTCACTAGTTCCAGTTTTGCCAGCACCATTATAAATACTTGCTATATATCCTCTTGCAGTTCCACTAGTAATAGCCATATGCATTGCTTCTTTTAATCTTTCTATGTACATATCATCTAAATCTACTCTATTTAATATATTATATTCATTACTTAAAATACTACTATTATTATTTTTAATTTCCATCATTAAACTAGGTTTTCTTCTCTCTCCTAAAGATGCAATAGTATTAACATATTGAAACAACTCTATTGGGGTATATGTATCATATTGACCTATACTTAAATTTAATAACAAATCATTTTTTATGGTCTTCCCAATTATTCCTGTTGTTTCATTTGGTAAATCGATTCCCGTTATATTTCCTAAACCATAACTTTTAAACATATTTCTAAATTTATTAAAATCATCTTCTGTTACATCTAACTTCATATTATATTTATATTTATTATTAGTAATATTAATAGCTATATTAAATTGATAATAATTACTACTTTTACTAATCGCCGTTAAATCATTTATGGCTCCTAAACTTTTATAACTACACTTTAAAGGAACATTATAAAGTTTAATACAAGCATCTTTAATATTTTTATTAATATCAATAACATTATATTTATAACCAGTACTAACTGTCGCCATTTTAACAACGGAACCCACAGTATAAGAAGTATTAATTAAATTAGTATTAATATTTTTGAAAGTAGGATTAGCAATATCACTTATTAATTTTTGTCCGCTTAGAGCTAAAATTTCTCCTGTTTTAGGACTTCCAACAATGGCATACGCTTCACTATAATAATCTGTATTTTTTAATTTTTTAGCATTAATAATATTTTCTTTAATACTATTTTCTAATTCTAACTGGACATTAATATCTATTGATAACACTAAATCATTTCCTCTACTCCCCTCTTTATATAAAGTAATTGTATTATCATTATTTACTTTATATATATCTTTTTCTCCCTTTAAATATTCTTCATATTCTTTTTCTAAATAACTTATTCCTACTATATCATTTCTTTTATAGCCTTTTTTTAAATAATCATCTATCTCTTTTTCGGGAATACTCCCAATTGAACCAAATATATCTTTTAAGGTATCACCATAGTTATAACTTCTCTCCCAAGTCATTTCTTCCGTAATTCCTTTAATATTTTTATCTATTATTTTGCTATACTCAATATCACTAATTCCCTTTTTTATTAATTTTTTATCATATGAATATCCTTTATTCATAAGCTCATATATAGTAGCACTTTTCTTATCTAAATCATTTAAACTATTTATATCTTCTTCTTTAATTCTTTCTATCTTTTTCTTATTTATATCTTCTCTACTTATTTTTCTTTCTTCATAAAGTTGCCATTCTTCTTTAGTAATTAAATCATCACCATTATTATTTAATAATAGCCAAAACTTTTTTAAACTATTGTCATTTATATTTATATCAATTATATTAGCTAAAGCATATGCTATTTCAATTTCTTCATCTTTATCTATATTACTTAATTTACTATAATAAATGCTTTTAATACCAACATTATCTACTAAAACAACACCATTTCGATCTAGTATTCTTCCCCTTGGAGAACTCTCCCCATAAACAAAGACATTAGTTTTTTTTATTAATAATTCTTCATATTTAACTTTATCAAAAACATTTATATATAAAAGTCTAATAACTATTACTAAAAACACCATAATTACAAAGATATACTTCTTCATAAAACCACCATTATTAGTATGGTTTTATCTAATTATTGTATTCTCTTTTAAATATTTTGCATACACTATATTAGGTGATATATATGTTTAACATAATAGAAAGATATATTAATAAAATGACTAAAGAAGACATACGCTCTTTTGCCATTAATAAAAACATTAATTTATCAGAACAAGAATTAGATTTTACATATGATTTTGTTAAGAAAAATTATAAAAGCTTTTTTCAAAATCCTAAAGTTTTCAATATAAATCGTTACAAAGATAATTATTCACAAGAAAACTTTAGTAAAATTACTAAAGTTTATCAAGAATATACCCAAAGATACGCTAATTATTTATAATAATTTCTAACATCTTCTTTTAAATTATTGTTAAATGTTCCATTTTTTAACATTTCTATTTCAAATTTGTAAGGAGGATATAATAATTCTTTTGTATTATCTAACTCACTTATATAAGGTGTTTCTAATATTTTAGGAACATCTTTTAATTTATTATTATTAACTATTTTTAATATGGTATCAAAGCCAAGAGTACCTAGGCCAATATTTTCATGACGATCTTTATGAGAACCTTTTATATTCTTACTATCATTAACATGAATACATTTAATTAAATTAATATCTAATATTTTACTATATTCATTTAAAAATTTATCAAATTCATGCATATCATAACCTGAATCATTTAAATGACATGTATCTAAACAAATACCAATATTTTTTGAATTTATACCATCTAATATTGTTTTAATTTCTTCTAAAGTAGAACCACACTCACTACCTTTACCAGCCATAGTTTCTAGTAAAATCATACATTTATTATTATCATTTACCACATAATTTAAAGCTTCAATTATATTATTTATGCCCTCTTCCTTAGAATGATTAACACTACTACCAGGATGTAAGACTAGATATTTTACTCCCAATTCTTCACATCTACTTAATTCATTTTTTAAGAAACTAATCGAAAAATTCCATGATTCTAATTTTTCTTTATTAGCTAAATTAATTATATAAGGTGCATGAACTATAACATTATTGATATCGATATTATTATTTTTCATAAGTTCTAAAGCTTTTGCAGTTAATTCTTTATTAATAACACTTCTTCTCGTATTTTGAGGTGCTCCTGTATAAAACATTAATGCATTAGCATTATACCCTAAAGCTTCTTTTACTGAACCTAAAAATTGTTCTTCATTAAACTTTACATGACTACCAATTATCATGATATCACTTCCTAAAATTAATTATAATTGACCATAAATTAAATGGCAAGAAAAAAGTGAGATACAATCTCACTAATAATCTTGGTTACATTCACATGATTCATAAGATGTATCCCATAAACCATTGTTAACTTGTCCATATTCTGTATAATTAGTATATGTTAAATTAACTATTCTAAATTCAGCACCTTTGGCTAAATATAAAATATATATAGGATTATTTGAATCAGTTATATCAATTTCTATTTTACCTCGATAATTTTTATTCTTATAATAATCATCTTCTAGTAATTTATCAAGAGAAACACATATTTTTCTGTTTTCCATTATGCAAGCTTTCTCTTCTTTATCTCCAATATCGTATTCACCTTTTAAGTAAGAACTATATATTTTCCTACCAGCAGCAACTACATTATTTGCTTCTATTCTAAAAGCATTTTCTCTAGCTGATGTTATAAGCGGAATATTAGTAAGTGCTAAAACTATAACAGCAAATACTAACAATACAATAACGCAGATTAGTAACACAAAAGGATTTCTTTTCTTTTCTTTCATATTATTTATCTATTATTGAACATCAGTTGCAGCGCATTGGAAATCAGCAGCTGCTTTAGCGCTTGCATCAAAAGCTTTAACATCTTCTTTAGTAAAGGCTGCATCTGCACCTTCAATTAAATATTCGCTATTATGCATGATAACTTTATAAGTATAAGAATTAGTATTATTATCTAATGTAACTACTACTTTTCCTTCGTATTCAGCTCTACCAGAAATAGGTCCTTTTGTTGCATCAAAATATCTTGCTGCTTTTTCATAAAAACCTAAACGTTGTAATTCTTTTAAAGTAAAGCAATATTTATTTATTCCACCAGCAACATCAATTTTTGTTTGATACTCAGTTCCTGCAGATGATAATTGAGTACTAGTTATTTGACCTAAACTAATAATTGTAATTGTATCAGTTGCAGTATCTACTGCAGCAGTAGCTTCATTGGCAAATGAAGTTTTTTTCGCATCATTCATCAATGGCAAAATTGTTCTTGTAGCTAGTACCATAACTATTGCTAATACTACGATAACAGCTAATAATTCTACTAAAGTAAAACCTTTCTTATTATTTAATTTCTTCATTTCTCCACCTCTATCTTATAAATTAATATTACACTAATTATTTTTTGTTGTCAATTAATTAAGAATACTTTTTACATTTATTATAAATTTTT
>CANRQF010000067.1 GCA_947632715.1 uncultured Bacilli bacterium
TAAGTATTTACAATTTAGAAAAAATAATTAAATAAAATTATTGACAAGTTAAAATATTATTTATATTATTACATTATAGGAAGAGAATATTGAGGAGGTGGAAAGATGAATATATATAAACTAAAAACAAAAGAATTAATGGACTTGTCTAAAGAATTTATTAAAACTGGATATGGATTTCGTGCCTTTTTGTTTACATTAATACCATTAATTTTTTATTTCATCTTATTTATTTCATGTATTGTATTTTTAATTATTGGAAAAGTTGATTTATTTTTAATAACATTAATATGTGCTATTATAATGATAGTAGGTGTATGTATTACTGAATTACAATATGGTAATATGCTAAAGGATTATGCCAATAATAAAAAACAAAAGAACTAAAAAAGAACTGAGTTGTAAAAAATTCAGTTCTTTTTAACTTTCTAAATTAGTTAATTGATTATTTAATTCCGTTTCCAAAGTATTAATTTTTTTATTTTCAGCTTTTTCTAATTTATACCAACCTTTTTTAAACATTAATTCATAAGCATCTCTTTGCATTTCCGTGATATCATCAAACATTTTTTTAAATTCTTTATATAATTCTTCATTAGAACTCTCTGTTAATGCCACGGTCATATTTTTTTCAATATCTTTTAATAATGTAAGTAGCATAGTCATATAATCTTGATCATTTAAACTAATTCCTTTAGGTACTTCTGTTTTTGGATTACTTATTTTATTCTTCATTATTACCATCCTTTACAATTTTTAAAACTTTTTTTAAATTATCATAAAACATAATCGATGCATTATTTAAACATTCACATACATCTTTATCACTTGCATAGTTTATAGCATCTTCCGTTAATTTATAAGCTATATGATTCCATCCAAAAATATCTTTTAAATAGTCTAAATCTTTTATTGTTAATATATTTGGTACACTTTTCATTTCTTTATCCATTATTATCACCTTTCTAATCTTATTATTGAAAAATAAAATTTAATTATACAAAAAATATTTGTTAATAATTGGTTAGTTATTAACATTAGATTGGGTTATTCTATTAATAGTGGTATATATGGATATTGTAGAAATTGGTTTATTATTTTATATAAGTAGTTTTATTGGGTTTATATATGAATTTATTTTAAATTATTACTTTACCCATAAATTTTATAGTCATGGTTTTTTTAAAGGTTGTTTTTTACCAATATATGGTATTGGTAGTTTACTAATAGTAACTTTTTTAAATAAATATCAAAATAATTTTTTGAAATTTATAATTTATGCGTTTTTCTTAACTGGTACTTTTGAATACATAAGTGGTATTCTTTTATTAAAAATATTTAAAATGCGTCTTTGGGATTATACTAATTATTCATTTAATATTAATGGTTTAGTTTGTCCTTTAAGTGCTTTATGTTTTACTTTAGGAAGTATTCTAATTATTTATTATTTATATCCTTTTATTAAAAAAACAATTAATAAAATAAATAAGAAAGTATTAAATAGTTTATTATTTATTTTAAATGGTGTTTTTTGTTATAATATCATTGCTACTTTAAAAAAATAAGTTTATAATATGCTCAAACGAGGTGGAATAATGGACTTAAGTGGACTAGTTATTTTAGTTACGGGAGCAAGTAGAGGTATTGGTAAAACTTTAGCTAGTATGTTAAATAGTAAAAAGGCTATGGTAATTGGCGTATATAATAAAACTAAAATAAATGAATCATATGATACTTATAAATGTGATATAAGTAATGAAAATGAAATTCAAGATTTATTTAAATATATTAAAGATAAGTATGGTAAGTTAGATGTTTTAGTTAATGCTGCAGCGATAAGTATGGATAATGATCTTTATGATAAAAGTAAAGATGAATTTATGAAAGTTTTAGAAGTTAATTTAGTGGGAACCTTTTTAATGTGTAAATATGCATCTTTAATAATGGATAAAGGAGTTATAGTAAATATTAGTTCAACTAATGCAAGTGATACTTATAATATTTTAAGTATGGATTATGATGCTAGTAAAGCAGGTGTAACTAATTTATCTAAAAATTTAGCAAATAGACTACCAAATATTAAGGTAGTAGTCTTAGAGCCTAACTGGGTAAATACGGAATCAGTATTAGAGATGGATAAAGAATACTTAGAAGAAGAATTAAAAAGAGTAGGACAAAAAAGATTATTAGAAAAAGAAGAAGTAGCACTTAAAATAATAGAAATAATAAATAATGATGATATAATAAGTGGAACAGTTATTAGAATGGATGGTATAAATGAATAAATATTTAGAATATTATGGAATAGATGAAAATACTTATAACTTAGTTTTAGAAAGCGAAAAAGAATTAAAGAATGAATATGAAAAAATAGATGCTAATTGTTTACTTAATAGTATGAAAGTTTTACAAGCATTTAATGAAGTAGGTATTAGTGAAAGTGATTTTAATGGAACAACTGGTTATGGTTATAATGATTTAGGAAGAGAAAATATTGAAAAAGTTTTTGCTAAAGTTTTAGGAGGAGAATCTTCTTTAGTTAGAAGCAATTTAATATCAGGTACTCATGCTTTAACGACAACATTTTTTGCACTTTTAAGACCAAATGATACAATGCTTAGTATTACAGGTCTTCCTTATGATACTTTACATGAAGTTATAGGAATAAAAGAAAATAATAGTTCTCTAATGTCTTTTGGCATTAAATATGAACAAATTGATTTAATAGATGATGATTTTGATTATGATAAAATTGAAAAAACTTTAAGAAGTAAAAAAATTAAATTAATCGAAATTCAAAGAAGTAAAGGATATTCAACTAGAAAGAGTATTGATATTGATAAAGTAGCTAAAGTAATTAAATTTATTAAAGATATAGATAAAGATGTAATTATAATGATTGATAATTGTTATTGTGAATTTGTTGAAGAATTATCACCACTTGAAGTTGGAGCTCATATTATTGTTGGTTCCCTAATTAAAAATTTAGGTGGTGGTATAGCAAGAACCGGTGGTTATATTGCTGGTAAAAAGGAACTTGTTTATCTTTGTAGTGAGCGATTAAATATGCCAGGTGAAGCTGGAGAAGTCGGAGCAACCCTTGGTATCAATCGAGAATTTTTACTTGGTTTATACCATGCCCCTTATGTAGTAGCTAGTAGTTTAAAAACAGCTATTTTAACAAGTAAAGTATTAGAAAAACTGGGTTATAATGTTGAACCAAAATATAATGAACATAGATGTGATATAGTTCAAAATATTATTTTTGGTGATAAAGATGCTTTAATTAATTATTGTAAAGGCATACAAAAAGCATCAGCAATCGATGCTAATGCTGTACCAGAACCAACAGATATGCCTGGTTATAGTGATCAAATTATTATGGCATCAGGTTCATTTACACAAGGTTCATCAATTGAAATATCATGTGATGGACCAATAAGAGAACCATATATTTTATATCAACAAGGAAGTTTAACATATGATTATGGTAAATTAGCAGTAATGATTGCTGTTGCTAATTTAAATAAAACGAATTAAATTAACAATCCAACTTAAAAATAAATAAATAATAATAAAATGATAATTATTAGTAATTTTATTTAATAGATTAGTAAGTTTATCTTGATGTTTTATTAAATCTAAGATATCGATAATAAGAATTAAAAATAATATTAATAAAGTTGGTTGAGCAAGTATACTTAATTTAAAAGATTCAATAAATTTAAATTGTAAGATTAAATTGACGGCTCTTCCAATTCCACAAGCGGGACAAGGAATATTAAAAATAGTTTTAAACAGGCAAGGTACTTGAAAAATAGTACAAATTAAAAATATTAATATTAAACCTAAATATAGGAATAATATTAATATTTTTTTATTCTTAGTCACTTAGACGATTACCATTTGCATCAGTATTAATATTGCCAGCTAAAATCATTATTCCTTCAATTAATCCCCAAATTCCAGATACAAAAGATAAGATACCACAAGAAAGAACTGTAAGTAATAATTGAGCAACAGCTTTACCATTATATCCTAAGTAGAAATTATGAACACCAAATGCTCCTAAAAATATACCTAATAATCCAGCAGCTATTTTAGATTTAGCTCCAGGAATTACATTCTTTTCTTTTTTTACTGCCATACCACACTTTAAACATACATCTTGATTTTCTTGTAATTCGCTACCACAATTTGAACAAAATTTTGCCATATATAATTCCTCACTTCCTACTAAAAAGAATATCATATAATGATTTAATTTACAATAATTTTCCAATTTATAAGTAATTTTGGGCTTGTAATAGTATTTATATTGTGCTAATATATTGATGAACACGAAAGTGTTTTTTAATTGAAATAAAATTAGGGAGGTCTTTTAAAAATGGCAAAAAAAATTGAAAAGAAAGAAAAAGAAGTTAAAACTAAGAAACCAGCAAATGTAAAAAAATTAAAAAAGGAGAAAAAAGCTAAAGAAAGCTTTGCTAAAGGTATTAAAAAAGAAATGAAATTAGTTAAGTGGCCAACATCCAAAGAACTAATTAAATATACAATTGCTACAATTGTTTTCTGTATTATACTTATAATATTCTTCCAATTTTTAGATGTTATTCTTGCATTTATTAAGGGGATGTTTGCATAATGGAAAAATTATGGTACGTAGTTAATACTTATTCTGGTCATGAAAGTAAAGTAAAGGAAAAATTAGAAGCTAAAATAGAATCAATGCATATGCAAGATTATATTTTTAGAATTGTTATTCCTGAAACAACTGAAGTAGAAGTTAAAGATGGCGTTAAAAAAGAAAAAACTAAATTAATGTTTCCAGGCTATATTTTAGTGGAAATGATAATGTCTGATGAAGCATGGTATATAGTTAGAAATACACCAGGGGTTACAGGTTTTATTGGATCAAGTGGAAAAGGTGCTAAACCAACACCATTACTTCCTCAAGAAATTGACCATATTTTATCTAATATGGGTATGAGTAGAGTAAATGTTGAAGATGACCTTAAAGTTGGTGATAATGTTAGTATTGTTGATGGACCATTTAAGGGTATGGTTGGTAGAGTAGATAATATTGATACTGAAAATAATCGTTTAAATATTATTATCGATTTATTTGGTCAAGAAACATCTGTTGATGTTGAATTATTCCAAGTTAGTAAGAATTAAAAGGGAGTTTGGATGCTTCCTTTTTATATTGGACAAAAATGTCTTGTTGTAAATTCTTGTTTTATGTCGTTATTTATTCATAATTTATATGTTTATAATAAGATAGAAAAGGAGAAAAAATAATGAATCAAGAAAAAATAGGAAAATTTATTGCTAAGTTAAGAAAGGAAAAAAAGTTAACGCAAGAAGAACTTGCTGAAAAATTAAATGTTAATAGTAGAACTATATCAAGATGGGAAACAGGACTATGACCTTACAAATGACACAAAATAAAAATATACAAGATTTGCTTTATTTTAAAGGGAAAATTGAAGAAAC
>CANRQF010000068.1 GCA_947632715.1 uncultured Bacilli bacterium
GAATAATAATATATTTTTTTCATATAACACCTCTACATTGATATTATAACATTAATAATAATATTTTTATGATATAATTGTAAGTAATAAAGGAGATTTTTATGGGACTTTTTAATATTTTAGTTGGGTTACTTGGAGAAGACAATGAAGATGATAACAAAAAAGATAAAAAATTAGAACAAGAGATGGAATGGAATCATTTTGATGAACATGAAAAAGAAGAAGTAAGAAAAGGAAATTATGATATATATAATTTTGAAGATTCTGAAGATGAAGATTTAGATGAAGATGATTATTATAGCAATAATTGGAAATAAGGGGTAGAGTATGAGTTCAAATGATAAAACAAATATTCATAATAATTATTTATAATAAATTTTATTATATGTAAAAATATTGATTTTCATTCGACAAATTAATAAAAATTTTTGCTTTTAAATATTTTAAATAATTGATATAAAAATATAAAAATTTTATGATATAATAATTATAGTGTATTTAAATAAAATATTATTGTTGATATAAATAGTATTTAAATTTCCATAATATTATTTTCATAGGCAGTACATTAAAATTTGATAATTAGAGAGCAGATGAGTAGTATGAAATATAGTAAAAAAAAGAAATTAAAAATTGCTACAGTTTTTAGTGGTATCGGGGCAGCAGAACAAGCATTAAAACAATTGAATATACCTCATGAAATTGTTTTTGCATGTGATAATGGTGAACGATATTTAGATTATTCTGTTGATAAAATAAATGAAATTATTTTATCAAAACCAAAAACAAAAAGAGAAAAAATAATTAGAGAACTTTATGATGATACTGGGAAACCAAATAATGTCAAACTATCATATTTTGCTAATTATGATATAAGTGATGATAGATGGTATGAGGATATAAGATTTGTAGATGGAAAAAAATATAATGGAAAGGTTGATTTGTTTGTTGGTGGGAGTCCTTGTCAAAGTTTTTCAACTTATGGGCATAGAAAAGGATTGGAAGATACAAGAGGAACTCTTTTTTATGATTATGCTAGATTGGTTTTGGAAATACAACCTAAAGCATTCATTTTTGAAAATGTGACGGGATTATTAAATCATGATAATGGTAAAACATGGAAAAAAATAAAAGAAACTTTTGAAATGTTAAACTATGATATAAAAATGCAAATTTTAAATGCAGCCGATTATAATTTGCCACAATTAAGAAGAAGAGTTTTTGTTGTTGGAATAAATAAAAAATTGAAGTGTCCAGAATACGAATTTCCTAAGCCAGTTCCTTTAACTCATAAAAGTACAGAATATTTAGATACTTATGTTCCAAACAAATACTATTTAGGAGAAAAAGGTTTTAATTTTGTAACTAAAGTTGAGAGAAGTGCTAGAAGAGCTAGAGTTAATCAGGATATTATAGGTTGTCAAACTGCTAATCAACAATTTAACTGGGTTGGAGACTTTAGAGTCGAATCGCCAACCGAAAGCCATATGAAAGATAGCAGGATATATAAAGGTATGTACAATGGTAAATTATCTGTTGCAAGGCAAATGACACCAAATGAATTATTAAGATTAATGGGATTTGAAAACTTTAATATAGTTGTTAAAGATACTGTAATGTGGAGACAAACTGGAAATTCAATAGCAGTTCCTGTCATTAAATCAGTTATAAAAAAAATAATTGAAACTCTTGAGAAAGCGAAAGGTGATATAGATGAATAGTTGGTATATCGATAGATCTAAAAATTTTTTATATGAAACATTTTCTGATTGCTTGAGTTTATTTTTTAGTGAATCTAAAGGAAAAGAAAATTTAGATGTAAATATATTGATTGAAAAGATAAAAAAACATCCTGAATTAGGCATTCCAAATAAAAATATAAATGCAGCTTTGACTAGATTTAGAGATCATGGATTGCTTAGTTATAAAAATATAGTTGGTGATTCAGCAATTGATTTTTTAGAAGGACGACTTAATAATTCTGAGTTGATTATTGATTTGTTTCTTAAAAGACCTGCAGAAAAACATAATTCTGTAAATATAAAACCTTTTGTTTTATTATGTAAGGTTTTTGACTTTATGATAGATATTTTACAAGATCAAGATGATATATTTATAACTTCATATGAATGTAAAGAATATTTGTGTCCAATTAATAATTTAGAAGAAGTAAATTATGAATTAATCGAAAAAATTATTAATGAAAGAGATTACTCAATTGAAAATAATTTTCCTAACCCTAGAGTTTCTTTGGATAATAATGAAAGTACGAATTTTAGTATTTGGTTTAATGCATTAAATAATACACCAATATTTATAAAAGATGAAAATAGTGGTCAAATTTTAAAACCTAACATAAAGCAAAAAGAGTTTTTTAAATATATTAGTATTAACAGCGATGAGATAAGCGAAACACCTACTGATTCGAAGCAGTCTTTGTATAGTTATTATTGTAATAGAAATACAGGATTGAACGAAATATTACCTGATGTTATAAGAAATGATATTAATGAAATTGATGAAAATGATATACCAATGTTATTTGAGTACTTATTTGGCTATAAAAGAAACTATAATGTTGATTTTCAAAAATATTTTAAAAATGAATGTTTTGGGGTATTTTTTCCATTTATTACAATACCAGGTTTAGTTATAAGAAAAATATATTATAAAAATGAAATATTAGGAGATTTGTTATATAAATATATTTCTAATGGGGTTGTACTGGAAAATTATGTAAAATTGTACTATGATGGACAATTTGAAATATCAAAAAAAAGTTATACTATGCAAGAAATGTTTAGAAAATGGTTATTTAATAATCAATATCAACCTAATACTATTCGTAATTATTTAGTTGCACTTTCAATTTCTTCAAAAGAAGCTATGGAAGATAATTTAATTACTAAGTCTATATATGAAATAGTGGATTTAAATGAATTAGATAAGTTGATATACAAACTAAATAATAATGACAAATTTAATGAAAGAAAAGTTATTAGTCATAATACTAATACAGCAGCGTTGGGGCAATACAAAAAATTTTTGTTAGAAAATAAAGAAATAAAAGGAGCAAAAAATATGGATTATGCATTAAAGGAAAAGCGTGTGACGGGTGCTTATAATATGATTTATTATGGAACTCCTGGATGCGGGAAAAGCTATTTAGTTAATAAGGATTTTAATGATAAAGAATATATAGTTTATAGAACAACTTTTCATCCAGAATATTCTAACAGTGATTTTATTGGTCAAATAATACCAAGAACAGAAAATGATGAAATTAAATATAAATTTCAAGAAGGTCCATTTAGTATTGCTTTACTTGATGCAATAAAAAATCCTTCTAAAAAGATATGTTTAATAATTGAAGAAATTAATAGAGGTAATGCCTCAGCAATATTTGGAGACATCTTTCAATTATTAGATAGAGATTTAGATGGTAATAGTATATATAATATTGTGAATGAATCGATAAAAAATTTTTTGATAGAAAATGAAATTAATGTTGATAAAATATCAATTCCTTCTAACTTATGGATAATTGCTACAATGAATACTAGTGATCAAAATGTTTTTACTTTAGACACAGCATTTAAAAGAAGATGGAGAATGCATAGAATAGCTAACAAATTTAAGGATGACTTATATGATAAAAAATTATCAAAAATGTATATTCCTGGTTCTTCATATACATGGGAGCAATTTGTTAATGAAATAAACAAAGAAATAATGGAAAAAAATCCTAACGGATTAAATAGTGAAGATAAGCAATTGGGAATTTATTTTGTCACTGAAAACGAGTTGTCTTTAGAACCTATTAATAATGATGTAGAAACAATTAATAAATTTATTGAAAAGGTATTATTGTATATTTGGGATGATGTTGCAAAATTAGATTCGAGTTTATGGTTTGGAGAAGATATTAAGTCATTTGATGATCTTGTAGATGAATATTATGAGAAGAATTTAAAAGTATTTAAGGATATGTTTAAGGATCAAATTGATTACGGATCACAAGTAAGAGAAGATGATGAAGAAAGTAAATAATTTAAGAGATATTTGTTATGTTTCATCTAATAATTTAGATGACAATTATGTTGGAATTAAATTTTTAGATGATGAGATTAAAGTCTTTTTCCCTATTGGCTATGAAATTCCAACTAATAATGTGGAATGTAGAAAAAGCATTTTAGGTTTACTTAAAACGATTTCTATAGAAAGTAAAATATTGAAAAATGATTTAAACGGTAATGATAAAAATAATAAAATTCCATTTGATTCATTTTTGTGGATTATAAATGATTATTTAAACAATGGATTATATGTGGATAAGGAAAAAAAATACATACGTGGGCAAAATGGTAAAATTAATTGGAAGAAAACTTTAAATACACAATTTTATATAAGTGGGAAAAATGCAATTTATTTAAATCCATATGTAGAAAAAAATACTTTGGAATCTAATATAATAACAGATATTCATGCTTATTGTGTCGGTGTCAGTATAAATTATATTGGATGGTTATTTGGAGATATATCAATTCCAAGTAATAATATAATTGAAAAAAGATTGGACTATTATTTAACAATTTTAAACAAAACAATTATTAGCTCATTTGATGATTATAAAAAGACTTTATTGTTTAATCTTAAAAAAATTTTAGAAATGATAGATAGTAATAATAAGTTGACTTTAAAAGATTATGGAACAAATAAATATGAGTATGTTTGGGAATATATGGTTAATAAGGTTTATGGTAATGAAAAAGTAGAACTATATTTTCCTAATTCTAAATATCGTTTAGTTGGTTTTAATAATTATGTTTATTCATCTAATTTAAGACCAGATACGGTGTTTTCGATAGACAAAGATGTTTATATCTTAGATTCTAAATATTATAAATTTGGAATAACAAAGAATACTATGCATTTACCAAATACAGATTCAATTCAAAAACAAATAACATATGGTGAGCATATAAAAACAAATTTTAAAAACTTCAAAAAAGTATATAACGCTTTTATTTTACCGTTTAATAAAAATAATAATCCTTTTGGATTAAATAATAATATAGAATATGTTGGCTTTGCAGAAAGTAGTTGGAAAAATAATTTATCAAATAATTTCTATGAAAAAGTATCTGTTATATTATTAGATACAAAATATTTAATAGATTGTTATAATAAATATACTGATAATAGTTTAGAAAAAATGGCAGCATCGATTCAAAATGTAATAAACTAGCCTTATTTAACAAATTAAATATTAATTAAAAATGAATAATAGTATAAATAATATAACGATTATGAATAATAAGATTGAAGTATAGGATCTTTAATGTGTTGAAAAGTTATTCACTTTGAAAATTAATAAATTATAAATAATTATAATTTTTGTGTTATACCCCGAGTTTCGCACTTAATAAATTTAAAAAAGTTTAATTTTTATTGAAATTAGGCTTTTCTTTTTAGCTAAAGTATG
>CANRQF010000069.1 GCA_947632715.1 uncultured Bacilli bacterium
CCAATTGCTTGTTCATAAGTTTTTTCATTTAATATTTTCTTTTTTAAAAGTTCATCTCTACTTTTAAAAATACCATTTTTTTCTCGATAATTAATTATTTTATCGATTGTGCTTTTAGTTAAACCAGAAATATATTTTAAAATTGAAGGAGATGCTGTATTAATATTAACACCAACTTGATTGACTATTTTCTCTGTCGTAAAATTTAGAGATTCTTTTAATTTTTTATTTGTTACATCATGTTGATATAAACCAACACCAATACTTTCGGGATCTATTTTAACAAGTTCTGCTAAAGGATCTATTAATCTTCTTCCAATAGATATAGCACTTCTCTCTTCAACATGTAAATCTGGAAATTCTTTAATAGCTAAGTCAGATGCTGAATATACAGAGGCACCTGCTTCATTAACAATAATATATTCAAGAGGTCTATTAATACTTTTTATAACATCTACAATAAATGATTCACTTTCTCTACTAGCAGTACCATTACCAATTGCAACAATATCAATATCATATTTATTAACTAAATCTATAACTGTTTCTTTACTTTTTTCTATTTCTAATTTAGGTTCATGGGGATAAATAACAGATATCTTTAATGGTTTACCTGTTTTATCTAAAACTGCTAGTTTACAACCAGTACGATAAGCAGGATCAAAGCCCAAAATATTTTTATCTTTAATTGGTGGTTGCATTAATAATTTTTCTAAGTTTTCACTAAAATTATCAATTGCTACTACTTCAGCTTTTTCTGTAAGTTCACTTCTTATTTCTCTTTCAATTGATGGTGCTATCAAACGATCATAACTATCTTTTATAGCATCCTTAACAATACTTACTAACTCTATATTATTACTATTTTTTATTACTTTACTTTCTAGATAATCTAAAATCATCTTTTCATCAATATCTACTTTAACAGAAAGGACTCCTTCATCTTCCCCTCTATTAATGGCAAGAACCCGATACATCTTTGCTCTTTTAACTTCTTCTTTAAAGTCATAATACATCTCATAGACTTTCTTTTCATCTTCACTATTCTTTTTCTTTTTACTTACTAATATACCATTAGTATACGTTAAATATCTAATTTGTTTTCGAAAGTATGCATTATCACTAATCCATTCGGCAATTATATATTTAGCTCCCATTATGGCATCATCCACTGTTTTAACATTTTCATTTAAATATTTACTAGCAATATCTTTGATACTACCTGTAATATTAAAACTCATAATCATTTTCGCAAGTGGTTCAAGGCCATTATTAATAGCATCCGTAGCTTTTGTCTTTTTCTTCTCTTTATATGGACGATATAAATCTTCAAGTTCCACTAACTTTACTGCTTCATCGATTTTTTTAGCTAGTTCCTCCGTTAATAATCCTTTTTCATCAATTAATCTTTTTATTTCATCTTTTCTTTTTTGTAAATTAACTTGATAACTATATTCTTCTTCAATACTTCTTATTTGCAGTTCATCTAAATTACCTGTTACTTCTTTTCTATATCTGGCAATAAATGGTATGGTATTACCATCTTCTAAAAGTTTTAAAGTACTCTCTATACTTTTAACACTTATATTTAAACTATCTCTTAATTTTTTTATTATTTCTTCATTCATATTTCCTTACATCCTCAATCAATTTTTTTACTTCTTCATAATTTTCATCTAATAACTCTATTCTAAAGTTGGTAACTCCCATTTCTTTTAATTTAGGAATATCTTTTATTAAATTAGTTTTCTTATAATTTAAAATACTACTTCCATGTGTTATAGGATTATTCATTATTCTATATACTTCATTATTTCTATCTTTTAAATAATATTTATTATCACTAAAACATACATGACATTTATCATCTTTATTTATAAATTTATTCACAATACAATATTTCATTGTCATAAGTTCTATATTACCATACACTAATACTTCTACATTTTTATCATGACTATTAGCCATTATATCTTTTATATCATCTAATTTATTTTCGATAGATAACATTAAACATCTAGCATATTTACTTAAATAATCTAAAGTATAATGATTAGTAATATTCAAACTATAATCACCATAATTATTTGGTAAATTATAAAGAGTACTATAATCTGTTACTAAATATTTTTTATTCTTTGGTATATCTTTTATGTCTAATAAATCTTTAGGTAATTTATAAATTAATTCGTTATTCATAAGTAATGGTTTATCCGTAATAATACTTTTAATACCTAAATCGTAACATGCTTGTAATTGTTCTTTAGTTCTAACTAAAATACTTATATTACTCGTAATATCTTGTTTATTATCAATATCTTTATAATATTTCTCAATATACTCTTTTCTTTTATTTTCTCTTAATAATTGTAACTTTTCTAAAGCCATTCTTCTTAGTTCATTTAAAGTATTAATGCGAATAAATAAATTATCTTCAATATTAATACTAATATTACTTACTTTAAATGGTGTATTACCACATTTACTTAAAGATTCTTTTATTCTTTCTTTAGTTATTGGACTATTAATAGATTTTTCTACTAACTCTTCACTAGATACACAAACTTCATTTTCACCATCCGTTACTTTTAAAGTTGCATAATCATTTAAACTGGCCTTAAATTCCATAGTAATATTTATTTTCTTTGTAATATTATTATTTAACTCTATTACAGGACTTGTTAAATAAACATCATCTAATTCTTCTAAATTAATTTTATTATCTAAATAAATAACATCATTCTTATTTCCTTTATTTATTAGATTATCATGTTTATCATATATATAATTTAAGATCAAACCTAAATCACTATTATTAAATCTAATTCCTGAAAATTGTTTTAATTCATGATCTAATTTAATAGCTATTTTATTCTTTTTTATTTCTATTACTTTACCAATATATACTCCTTTATGATTTGGTTTATATATATTCATTATATCTTTTTCATTAAATAAATATCCTTTAGTATATTCTCTATTAAAAACAGCTTGTAAGTTAAAGAAATCATCTTCATCTACTTTTAACTCTTCATTATTTGTATACTTATCCATTAAAGAACGATATATTTTTGTAACTAAAGCAATATATAAAGGTGATTTCATTCTTCCTTCAATTTTAAATGACTTAATATTACTAGCCATTAATTGTTTAAAGTCATCAACGCTACATAAATCTTTGGGACTTAATAAATATTTACCCAAAGTATTAACTTTTTGCTTATTTTCATATAACTCATAAGGAAGACGGCACATCCCAGCACATTCCCCACGATTACCACTTCTATCTAAAATCATACTAGAAAATAGACACTCACCACTATAAGAGATACAAAGAGAACCATGAATAAATACTTCTTTTTCAATATCCGTATCAATATCATTTATATAATCTAGAGGTAATTCTCTGGCATAAACTATTCTTTTAATTCCTAAGTCTTTTAAGAAATCAATACTATATTTATTATGATTATGCATTTGGGTAGAAGCGTGTATTTCTAAGTTAGGTAAAGTTTGATGAACTAAATTAATTAAACCAACATCTTGCATAATTAAAGCATCAACACCCATTTTATGTAATTCTTTAATATAATTTAAAACTTCATTTATTTCTCTTTCATAAATTAAAGTATTTACTGTTACATATATTTTAACGCCATATAAATGACATAATTTAGTAGCATTTGCTAATTCATCTAAAGAAAAATTATCGGCATAAGCTCTGGCTCCAAATTTCTTGCCACCTAAATAAACGGCATCTGCCCCAAAGTTTATAGCTTGAACTAAACTTTCATAATTTCCAACCGGTACTAATAACTCATGCTTCATAATTAAATTCTTTCCATAATCCTGTATTAGGCAATAATTTAAAATCCATTACTTCATCTTTAACTGGATGTTTAAAACGAAGATGATAAGCATATAAATAAATATTGCCTTTCTCACCCTTGCCATATAACATATCCCCATATAATGGATTATTACGATGAGCAAATTGTAATCTTATTTGATGATGTCTACCCGTAATTAAATTAACTTTAACTAAATTTAAATCATTCTTTCTATCTATAACTTTATATTCTAATTTAGCATATTTACCTTTTTCTTTATTTGATATAACACTTATTTCTTCTTTCTTTTCAATATAATCTTCCATTATACCTTCATCATTAATATTACCATGACATATTAAAAGATATTCTTTAGTCATATTATGTTCTTGAATAACTTTCGATAATCTACTTGCAGCTTTACTCGTTTTAGCAAAAACCATTATACCACCAACTGGCCTATCTAAACGATGAACAAGTCCTAAATAAACATTACCTGGCTTTTGATACTTATCTTTAATATAACTTTTTAACATTGTAAGTAAATCTAAATCTTTAGTATAATCACTTTGACATAAAACGTTTGGTTTCTTTTCTACTACAATTAGATGATTATCTTCATATAAAATATTTAAATCATTATTCATTAGTTACCCTACCAGTTATACCACAAGATAAATATAAATCACTATTTTCAATTGGCAAACATAAATCATCTACTATTACCTTTTTACCTTCAAAATTAAGTTTTAAAATATTACTTAAACTAACACTAGGTAAATTAATAGAATATGTATTAACAATAAAGAATAAGAAATTATCATTTAATATTTCTTTACATAATTTAATTAATTCTTCTAAATTTTCATCAATAGACCAAACTTCACCATTAGCACCTCTTCCATAGCTTGGTGGATCCATGATAATAGCATCATACTTATTGCCTCTTCTTATTTCTCTTTTAACAAATTTTATAACATCATCGATTAAATAACGAACTGGTCTATCTTCTAAATGATTAGCCTTAACATTTTCTTTTGCCCAATCAACCATGCCTTTAGATGAATCGACATGAGTAACACTTGCTCCAGCATAAAGACAAGCAACTGTTGCACCACCTGTATAAGCAAATAAATTTAAAACTTTTATATCTCTATTACTATTTTTTATTTTGTCAATCATAAAATCCCAATTACTTGCTTGTTCAGGAAATAAACCTGTATGTTTAAAGCCCATTTTTTTTACTAAAAATTTTAAATCTTTATATCTAACAAGCCAATTTTCTTTAGATGGAATAATATCTTCCCAATGACCTCCACCTGATGAACTACGATGATAAATAGCATTTATTTTATAATCTTTAAAATCTCCTAAATCCCAAGTAATAACTGGATCTGGTCTTAGTAAAATAACATTATTCCAATTTTCTAATTTCATTCCTTTACTTGTTTTAATAATTTTATAATCTTCCCAATTGTTACTTAATAACATAGTAAATCACCTACAAACTAATTATACTATAAAATTTCGTATTAAAAAAGTTTGATATGAAAATTGAATAAATTGTTTTAACTATAATAT
>CANRQF010000070.1 GCA_947632715.1 uncultured Bacilli bacterium
TAAATGTTTTGTATTATGTTCTAGTTTTGCAGAGGATGTTAAAGGTGCTAATGTAAAGAAATTAAAAAAAGTATTAAAAGAAATTACAAAAGAAGAAGAAAATAGACAAAGAACATTAAAAAGATAACTTTTTTAAAATAATTAAGTTATCTTTTTTATTTAAAACAAAATTAATATAAAATACTACCCAAAGATAAAAAAATAATGTATAATAATTTAATGAGGATATATCATATAAAAAGAGGTAGGTTTTTATGAATAAATTAGATTTAACAATAACAAACAATATTAAAATTGATAATAAAAATATAAAAAATATTAATTTAGATATTATTGATTTATTTTATACTTTATATAAAAATAATTTAGTATATGATCCAGATAATTTTAATTTTGTTAATAAAGATAAAGTAATAGTAAGTAAATCTTTAGAAAAAATATATACAGATATTTTAAAAATATTTTATAAAGATACAAATAGTAAATACGAATATTGTTTAGATGATAACTATAATTTTTTTGGTACTGCTTTGGGATTAGCTTTAGGTAATAGATATATTGATAATTTATTTAGATTAGAAAATAATAAATATAATTATTATAATAATCGAGTAATATGTATATGCAAATATGATGAATTATTAAGTACATTAGCATTTGATACAATATCTTATGTTAATAGTGAAAAATTAAATAAAATGGTCTTTATTGTAATTAAAGATAGTTTTGATAAATGCCAAGAAGATTTAGTTGATCGTTTTTCATATTTAAAATTTAATATTGATGAAGTAAATGGTATATCTAAATTAAATAGTATTTTAGAAGATACTAAAACTAGTAAGATACCATCTATTGTATTTATCAATTTAAAAAATTCTAGACAATTACCAACGATTAAAGAAAATGTTGATTTAAGTAGTATTCATGCTTTAGTTAGTAAAAGAGTTAATAAAGATATTGTTAGATGGGATAATTTTAAAAAGAATAGTCAAAAAGATATAAAAGTAAAAGAAATAATAGATTTTTTAGAAGCCAAAAAAGTTATAATTAACTTTAAGGGTTCTAATATCAAATTAGATGATAATTATGAAGAAACTATTCTTCAAAGTAATAATAAAATATTTAATTTAATAAATAAACATAATTTTATTTTAAATTTATCCGATACTTTAGATATTTGTACTATTAGTAAAGCTAAAAACATGGATAAAAGTAATCCATTGGGTAGAAATATTATTTTAGAAAATCGTTTACCATTACTTGGTGGTATTAGTATTGGTTTAGCTTATTCTGGTTTTAAAGTATTTGTTAATACTCATTTAAATCATTTAAAAGATATATTTGCTAGTATAGTTACCAGTTCTAATTTAAATTTAAATATTCATTATCTATTCTTAGAAAGTGAAGATAGTATAAATTATATTGATACATTAAACTATGTTAATAATCTTTTAACTTTTAGACCATGTGATATTAATGAAGTTATAGGTACTTATGAAGTAATAAAAGAATATAATAAACCAACGGCTGTATTTGTTTCTAATGTTAAAGTTAAAGAAGTTAAAGGAACTAATTATAAATATGTTCAAGCTGGTAGTTATCCAGTTAAAAAAGAAAGTGACTCAGTTAATGGTATTTTAATTGCCTCTGGTTTCAATGTTATTAATGCCATAACTATTGCTAATGGTTTAGTATCTTTAGGAATTATTTTAAGAGTAGTATCTATGCCAGCCCCAAAGGTCTTTGATATGCAAAATGCTAAGTACCAAAGTATGTTAATACCTAATACTAAGATATTTGTTTTAGATAGTGGTAATTCTATTAAATATAAAAGATTTGTTAAAAATAATGAATTTGTTTTAAATGATTATAATATTGAAGCTAATAAAGCTAAAATAATTGAATTAATGAAAAAATAATTAATAAACAAAATGTGACAAAATATTTAAATTAAAGTATGTATAATAAACTTGAGGGTGATATTATGCGTACTTTTTATATATTTAAAATAAAAAAAGAAATGACTATTTTAACTAAAGAAATACCTTATAATTTGTATAGAACTATAGAAAGTTTTTATTATTATGATAATAATAATCCCGATGTTTCTTTTAAAATATATCATGATATATTTGATACCTTTAATCCTTTATATGTAAATAAAAGAATTAATAATCTTTTTAAAAATAATAAACATTATATATATAATCAAAGTATTCATATGATAGATAATAAATATACAAATGAATTAAGTAAATTAAAAGTTTATAAAAGTCATATTTTGCTTAAAAGTAATGTTATTAAACCAACCCTTTTAATAAATTATTTAATGAGTGATAATTTATTTGTTTGTGATTTTCAAAATAAAGATTATTTTTGGTTAAATGAGTTTGTTAGATAAGATAATTTGTGGTAAAATGAAGTAGTGATAAATATGAAATTTAAATTAAATGATTATATAATTGAATATGAAGTAGTTAGAAAAAATAATAAGAATCTTTATTTTCGTTTTGATGAGAATTGTAAGTTAATTATTACGGCACCAAAATTTATTACAGATAAAGAAGTTAAAAATTTAATTACGAAAAATTCGATGGCTATTTTAAAAATGTATGAAGATTCCTTAGAGAAAAGTATTCGTGATAGTAAGTTTTGGTATTTAGGTAAAAGTTATGAAGTAATATTTGATAATCGTGTTAAAGATATTGAAATTGAAGATGATACAATAACTTGTCATGATGAATTGGCATTAGATAAATTCTATAAAGAAGAATGTGAAAGAATCTTTAATGAAGAAATAGAAATATGTAAGAAATGTTTTAGTAAATTACCTGAGTTTCGTTTAAGAATTAGAAAGATGCGTACAAGATGGGGAGTATGTAACACTAAAGATAAGATAATTACTTTAAATAGTGAGTTATTAAAGAAAGATGTTTCTTTAATTGATTATGTTATTATCCATGAAATGGCTCATTTTTTTGAAGGTAATCATAGTAAAAACTTCTGGAAAATAGTTGAACAAGCAATACCAGATTATAAAGAGAAAAGAAAAAAACTTAGATATTAAAAATATCTATTTTTTTAATTTCTATTTGTAAATTCAATAGTTATTTAGTATACTAAGGTTGGTGGTTTTATGTACCTAACTAGTTTAAATAATGAAAAAGTTAAATATTTTAAAAAGTTATTGCAAAAAAAGTATCGTGATGAATATAATTTGTTTTTAGTTGAAGATGAACATTTAGTTAGTGAAGCCATAAAATTAAATTTAGCTAAAGAAATAATAACTACAAATGATGTTACTTATTCTGTACCTACTTATGTTGTAACAAATGAAATTATGAAAGAGTTATCTAATCAAGTAACTAGTACAAATGTAATTGCTGTTTGTGAAAAAATAAAAGAAAAAGAAGTAAATGGTAATGTTATTATTTTAGATGATATTCAAGATCCAGGTAATTTAGGAACAATATTAAGAAGTGCGGTAGCCTTTGACTTTCCTAATGTTATTCTAAGTAATAATAGTGTTGATGTTTATAATCCTAAAGTTATAAGAGCCAGTGAAGGAATGATATTTCATTTAAATATAATAAGATGTGATATTAAAGAATTCTTAAATAATTTAGATAAAAAATATATGAAAATTACAACTTCTGTTACTATGGGTGAAGATATTAAAAATATTAAAGGTGATAATTATGCCATTGTTATTGGTAATGAAGGTAATGGGGTAAGTGATGAAGTAAGTTCTTTATGTGATAAAAAAGCTTATATTAAGATGGATAGTAATTGTGAAAGCTTAAATGCTGGGGTTAGTGCTAGTATATTAATGTATGAGGTATATCATGAATAATTATGTTTTAGTAGGTAAAATAATTAATACCTTTGGTATAAAGGGAGAATTAAAAGTTCAAAGTGATTTTGAATTTAAAGAAAGAGTATTTGTTAAAGATATGCCTATTTATATTGGTATTAATAAAGATAAAGAAATAATTAGCACAAGAAGAGTTCATAAAGGATATGATTTAATATTATTTAAAGGTTATAATGATATAAATGAAATATTAAAATATAAAGGGCTATTTATCTATGTATCAAGAAGTGATTTAAAATTAAATGAGGGAGAATATTTATTAAACGATTTAATTGGTTTAGAAGTTTATGATAAAGATCAATTACTAGGAGTAGTTATCGATTATGAAAAAAGTATAAATAATACTTTAATAAAAATTAAGGGTGATAAAACATTTTATATACCTTTAATTGATGAATATATTTTGAATGTTTCTATAGATAATAAAAGAATTGATACTAATAAGGGAAGTGATTTAATAATATGAGAATAGATATATTGACACTTTTTCCAAAAATGTTTGAAGGATTCATGAATGAATCCATTATCAAAAGAGCAATTGAAAATAAATTAGTAGAAATTAATCTTATTGATTTTCGTGAATTTTCTTCTTTAAAACATAAAGAAGTAGATGATACTCCTTATGGTGGTGGAGCAGGAATGGTTCTTATGTGTGAACCAATAGTTAAAGCAATTGAAAGTGTTAAAGATGAAGATTCTTTAGTTATACTTACCACACCTCAAGGAAAGACTTATAAACAAAGTACTGCTCATGAATTAAAGAAATATAAACATTTAATTATTGTCTGTGGTCATTATGAAGGATATGACGAAAGAATTAGAAATTTTGTTGATTTAGAATTAAGTATTGGTGATTATGTTTTAACTGGTGGTGAAATACCAGCCATGGTTATTTGCGATTCAGTTACTCGTTTAATTGATGGTGTTATTAAAAGAGATTCTTATATAGATGATTCTTTTACTGATAATCTTCTTGATTATCCTACTTATACAAAACCAGCTGATTTTAGAGGCTTAAAAGTACCAGAGGTTTTAATCAATGGTAATCATAAATTAATTGAAGAATATCGAAAAGAAGAACAAAGAAAAAGAACAGAAGAAAGAAGACCAGACTTATTGGGGGATAAAGATGAAAATGATAAATGAAGTAAAAAGTGATTTTGAAATATTAGAAATGGATGATATAGAAGGTTTAACTATTACAAAGAAAGCTAATAATGAAAAAATTACAATATATGATCCAATATTAATTTCGGAAGTATTTGAAAAAAATTTTGAAAAGAAATATAAAAAATTACTATATATGGTAATGATGTTTAATGAAACAGAGGATGCTAGTAGTGAAGATGCTGAAAGTATCGTACTGCAAATAGAAGACTTCCGTAATTATTTAATTAGAAAATATTATAATATTCTAGGTAGTCATAAATTAAGTCAGTATATAAACATGCTTTTAATGCTTGAATCAAATATTAATTTAACAAATAGTAAAAGTAGATAAAAATTTTTTCTACTTTTTTATGGTCAATTATTGAC
>CANRQF010000071.1 GCA_947632715.1 uncultured Bacilli bacterium
CTGGTTGTTTTTCGACTACATTTTGCATTACGTATCCTTTCTATGAAGAGTGAAAATCACTGTTGTTCTTTTCCCCCTTTCACTTATATATTTCAAAACGTAGTTATTTCTTCCTTTTTTGTTATAAAAAAAAGTTACTTATAATTAAGTAACTAAAATGAATCAATATTAATTTTCACTTTTGGCATTTTGTTAATTGCTGCAAAAGCTTGAATTAAAGTTCTAATTGATGTTGAAGTTTTACCATTTTTACCAATAACTCTTCCCATTTCAGATTCGGGAACTAATATTTCCAAAATAGTAACATCTTCATCTGCTTGAAATTCTGAAACCTTAACTAGATCTGGTTCTAAAACTATACTTTTTACCAAGTATTCAGCAAACTCTACTACATTCATTTAAAACTCCTATTTCTTTTTCTTAGAATCACTAAACTTTTTAATAATACCTGCATTTGATAAAAGGTTCTTTACTGTATCAGTTGGAACTGCTCCATTATTTAACCATTTTAGAGCTTTTTCTTCATCAATAGTAACACAATCATTACCTTTAATTGGATTGTAAGTTCCTACTGTTTCAATAAAACGACCATCTCTTGGAAAACGAGAATCAGCGGCAACTATTCTATAAAAAGGTTTTTGTTTAGCACCCATTCTTTTTAATCTTAATTTTACTGCCATGACATTTCCTCCTTCTTTTGTTGCCAATATTATAACATTGTCATGTAATGGCTGTCAACATTTTTTGTTGACTAATTATTATCTCTTACTTCTTTTACTTCTTTTATTTCTTCTGTTTCTAAATAATTATCATTAATACCATCTATTTCTTTTTCTAATTCTTCATCAACTAATTCTACATAATCTTCATCTGTATCTTCAACAGCTATTTTTACTTTAGTATTGCCGACAATTTCAACTCCTAATTCTTTTTCAATATTTAATAATACTATACCATCTTTAATTGTAACATCAGTAACTGTAGGTTGTTTTAAACTACGAACAATAATTTCTGAATTATTATCTAAAACAGTATCATTCTTTAGTGGTACATTCATTTGATCGGTATAAGTAAATCTTTTAGTACTTACACTAGTTTTAGTATCATTAGCATAAGAATACCATATATTTACATCAAATGCTCCATTAATTAAAACTCTACCATTATTATTAGTACCATTAAAATTATGGTTAATAACCCAACAACCTAAAATGGTATTAGGTACTTCTTCTGTTTCTACTTGAAATTTATTGCCACTTGTTTTTTTTGCTTTACCTATTACCGCTTTAGTTACAATTTCTCTAAAATTAGACAAATTTATCACTCCCTAATTTAATTTATGCGGGATTAGGCAAATTGAGTACACAAAAAAGATGAGATTTTATTTTCTCACCCTTTTAGTATTTTTATTAGTACTATTATTAGTATTCTTAGTATTTGTTTTATTTTTTGTTACTTTTTCTTCTTCTTTTAAGAATTCTTCTTCCTCTTCTTCTCTTTTTTTAATAATAAGAACAATAATTAAAGCACCAAGAATAACACCTAATAATAAAGCACCTAAAACTAGAAGAAGAATCCACCACCAACTAAATTTCTTTTCATTATCTTTTGCTGTAGTTGGTTCTTTATCTTTATTATCATTTACATTTGGCTTATTAGCTGGTTCTTTTTCTTTATTATTACTTGTACTACCATTATTGGAATTAGTACCTTTTTTATTAATCCAATCAACTTTAGCTACAATTCTACTTTCATTACCAGCTTTATCTTGAATAATAAATTCAAATTCACCATTTTCAGTAAAGGTATAAGTATTACTGCCATCATTATTTAAAATAGTAATTTCTTCATCACTAGTTAAAGTAACTGTAACTGGGTTTTTAGTATAAGAGATTGTACTATAAGTTAATTTAGCAACTGGAGCTATTTTATCAATATAATCTACTATGGCAGTTAAAGTATTCTTATTACCATAAATATCTTCAAATTCAAAAGTAAATTCACCATTTTCAGTAAATGTATAAGTATCACTACCATTATTGTTTGTAATTTTTATTTCTTTACTTGGATTTACTAATTTAACAACAACATCTTCATTAGTTAAAGTTGTAATATTATATTCTAATTGAGCTGTTGGAATACTAGTTCTACTCTTATCTTCAAATAAGTTAATCATCGCTGCACTCATATAATCGCCATAAGTTTCAACACCAATTACTTTAACATACTTAGCTAAAGTAACTTCATTAAAGGCAACATATTTAGTAGTATTATCAATACTCCAATCAGTTTCACTTACAACTTCAATCCAATTTTCATTATCCATACTAACAAGAATTTTAGCATTTTTAACAATTCCATTACTACTTGTTGCTCTTGGAACATAACTAAGTCCTGTTAAATATTTTTCTTCATTTAATTTAAGAACAATATATTTATCAGTATCGCTACCATCCCATTTAGTATGCCACATTGTATTTGGATTACCATCTATTGCATTTTCTTTTTTATTATCTTCTCTTTCTGTTTCTTCAGAAGATACACTTTCAATACTTAAATTTTCAACTGGTATATAGTAGTTAGTTTCTTCATCATCATCTTTAGTAAAGTTGAAAGTAATTATTTCACTTTCTAAATAAGTATCATGTCTTCTTTCTCTAACATTTAATGTAACATCTCCAATTAATTCTGGCATCTCTTCACTAAATAATTTCCATTCATTGCCATCATAAGACCATTCTGTCCATTCACCATAACCAGTAATGGTATTTTCTAAATCATTAATAGTTAGTTTAGGAGATATTAAAGATTCTGCAATATCAATATGATATACATTATCTAAAGCTCCAACTATTCTAACCATAATATCAGTTTCCGGATGAATTAAAGCAACTTCAGTATCTGATAAAGAAGCTTCCATACCATTTGCATCATGCCAATCATTGGCATTACTTGTTAAATTATATTGCCATGCTACACCATTATCTTCAAATCGATCATTTAAAACAATCTTATTAGCATTTTCGCCATCAAATGAGAAAGAAGCAATTTCTAAATCATTAGCATTTAATAAATATTTAGCAACTTGTTTAATAGCGCTTTCTTGTTTTAAATTACTCTTTTCTAAATTAGCATCTTCTTCTAAAGTAGTATTTACTAAATTAGTTAAAGCAGCAATCGCAGAAGCATTTTCTACTTTTCCTTCTATTAAACGAATTAAATCATGCATTGGTAATGGATAATATTTTAAATTATCAACAATTCTAGTTGCAAGAGTATATAATTCTTCATCACTTGCATTTTTATCAAGATATAAATTAACTAAATTAAGCCATGCATCAAAATTAATATTTTGCGTATCTAAAGCTTTTTCATAAATTGTTTCTAATACTTCACTATCTTTATATATATCACTTAACATTAATATTTCTTCTGCTAAAACATAATTATCATAATCATTTAAAGCATCAGTAGCAAGTAAGATATAACTAGCTGGATAAGTACCGGCATAAGAACCATCACCCCAGCCATTTGGCATTCTTACAGATAATTTTTCCGTTTTACCTGATTCACCCCAGCCATATACATCATTATATAATGTCCATACTTTTTCACCATTAACTAAATTCATATATATATAGGCTGCATGTCCTGGTTGAGATACAACTGAAGATGGAATACCATAAACACCTTGAATATTAGAACCTGTTTTTGATAAACCACCACAAACAGAACCTTCTTCAAATACTATCCATAATTTTGGATATCCTTCTTTATAAGTTATATTATAATCAGTAATATAATTATTATACTTTTGATCCCATTTATCTTGATTATCTAATGTATAATATATATCTTTTGTATAATCATAACCAAAACGATATGTAATATAAGAATATGGATTACGACTATTTTTTAAAGTTGTATAATCATTTAACCAAATTATTTCTTCATCATCAATGATGTTATTCATAACATAACGCATTTCTTCAACAGATAAATTTTCAAAAATATTTTTATCTAATTTATTATTTAAATATAATGTTTTATATATTTTATAACGAGTTAAAGCATTGGAACCATTTGGATCTAATACATCTTCCGGTGCACCACTTACCCATAAACCAACACTTGCTGAATGAGTAAGAGATAAACTAACCATCATTTTACGATATAAATTGCCTAAAGTATCCCCATTTGCAAGTTTAGTCTTATCTAATAAATCATCTTTATATGTTTTATATAATTCATTTAATACTTGTAAACTAGTTGCATAATTACCATCTGGTCTTCCACCTAAAACATATAATTCTAATGTTTCTTTATCATTTAATAACCAAGATAATACTTCACTATATTCATCACTATAATTAAGTAATTGTTGTAAAATATCATATTTAGCATTTTTAACAAATTCTCTTTGTAATAATGTTAATTCATAAGTATCAATGTTATTAAAGTCTCCACTTGTAATACTTGCATCAAATGATTTAATTAAATCATCATATTCATTAACTTTTTTAATTATATTAAATGTTTTATTTTGATTACCTTCATAATCTGCTTTAATAAATTTAGCATCAGCATATACGGCATCATCATACCACATACTATACCAACTATCACCATTTTCATAAGCATATAATTTAATATAGTTAGCATTACTAATATCTATCTTAACTTCTTCAGCATCATCAAAACCTTTTAATATTTTAGATGTATATACTTCATCATATGTGATATTATCAGTTGAAGTATAAATACTAAATATAACACCACTATTATAATAAGTACTTGTTTCTTTAGCATCTACACCTAAATAAGCAGTAAAATAGTCATAATCTAAATTAGTAAGATCATACACTAAACTAGATGATGCCCAAGCAGATATTCCTTTAATGAATTCTTTTTTCTCTCCTTCAATATTTAGAGTAATAAGACCACTACTAGCATTTTTATCTTTTCTTATATAATAACCATCTTCAACAAATGATTCATCCATATAATCAATATCAGATAAATAGATGTATTCACTGGTATCATAGGAAAGAGCATATAAATTACCATTATTCCCTTTATTCTTGTAATAATTATCTCCTACAATAAAGATAGTTAAAACCAACATTATTATAGTAAAAATAATTATGCCATATTTTTTGTTATTTTCTTTACTTTTTGCCATAACTTATCTCCTTTAATTTTTTATTATAGCCTATTACATTTCAAAATTCAACAAAAAATTTAACTGTATTTTTTCCTTTGTAAAGATTTTTCTAAAAATTGACTAAACAAATTAATTTAAAAAAATGATATTTTTTTAAAA
>CANRQF010000072.1 GCA_947632715.1 uncultured Bacilli bacterium
TGCTATTATGGTTTTGAACATTGCATCATTAGATAAATTAATAAATTTTTCTCCATCTGGTTGTTTTTCGACTACATCTTGCATTACGTATCCTTTCTATGAAGAGTGAAAATCACTGTTGTTCTTTTCCCCCTTTCACTTATATATTTCAAAATGTAGTTATCTCTTCCTTTTTTGTTATAAAAAAAGATATCAATTTTATTTTGATACCTTTTCTAATTTAATTTTAACATCTATACCATTTATATTAGTAATATCTTCATCCAAATTATCTTGTTTAATACCTATAGCTAATGTTTCATTTTTAATATAATCGTTATAATCATTTATAACTTTAGAAAAATCACCATCATAATAAATATTAATTCGATCACTTACATCATAACCATTAGTTTTTCTTAAATTTTGAACTTTAGAAACAAATTCTCTTGCATGTCCTTCATTAATTAAATCATCAGTTAAATTAGTATTAAGAACAATAAATAAATTATCTAAAACACCAACATTGAAGCCTTCTTTACTAGTTATTTTTATTTCATACATATCTTTAGTTATAACTATATCATTAAATTTAACTTCTTCTTTATTTAAAGTATTTAAATCTTGAGTTTGTAAGAATGATTCATATTCTTTAATTTTAGCTCCGAATAATTTACCAACTTCTTTATAATTTGGTTTTAGAGTAATATTCATATATTTATTTAAATCATCATCACTAATAATTTTTTTAACATTCAATTCTTCTTCAAGTAAATGAACTAAATCACTAATTTTATTATATATTTTACTTTCAATAATTGCTTCTGAAAGTGGAGTTCTAACTTTTATTTTAGCATCTTCTCTTACATTTCTTCCTAGTGATATTAAGTTACGAACATAATCCATTTTTTCTTCTAAAGCTAAATCAATTAATGATTCATCTATTTCTGGATAATCTGCCGTATGAACTGAATAATTACCTGTAAGTTTAGTATAAATTTCTTCACTTATATATGGTACAATTGGTGCAATAACTTTTGATAATCCTACTAATACTTCATAAGTTGTCATATAAACTGCTTTTTTAGAATTATCTAATTCGCTACCCCAGAAACGATTACGACATCTTCTTATATACCAATTAGATAAATCATCTGAAACAAATGTAGTAATATTTCTAACTACTTTATTTAAATCATATTCTTCATAACCTTCTGTAACAACTTTTAAAAGTGAATTATATTTTGACAATAACCATTTATCTATTTCTTCTCTATCTTTAATAGAAACATTACATTCATTAATATCAATATTATCAGTTGTAGCATACATACTAAAGAAATTATATGTATTTTTTAAAGGATTAAAGAATTTAGAATAAACTTCTTTTAAACCATCTTCATCAAACTTAAGTGGTGTCCATACTGGTGAAACGTAAGGTAAATACCATCTTACTGTATCAGCACCATATTTTTCCATAATGGTAAATGGTTCAATTGCATTTCCTTTAGATTTATGCATTTTTTGACCATTTTTATCTAGTAATAATTCATTAACTAAAACATTTTTATATGGTGATACACCTTTTACAAAAGTAGAAATTACGAGTAATGAATAGAACCAACCTCTTGTTTGGTCAATACCTTCTGAGATAAAATCGGCTGGAAATTGAGAATTAAATAATTCTTCATTTTCAAATGGATAATGATATTGAGCAAATGGCATAGCACCTGAATCAAACCAACAATCGATAACATCTTTACATCTCGTCATTGTTTTACCACATTTTGGACATTTAATATGAACATCATCAACATAAGGACGATGTAAATCAATTGTTTCATTAATATCTTCAATCGCAAGTTCCACTAATTCTTTTCTAGAACCAATCATCATATCATGTCCACATTCACATCTCCATAAAGGAAGTGGTGTTCCCCAGTAACGACTTCTTGATATAGCCCAATCGTTTAAATTTTCAAGCCAATTACCAAATCTTTTTTCACCAACAAATGATGGATACCAATTAACTTTTTTATTATTTTCAATAATTTTATCTTTTAATTTAGTTACTTCTAAATAGAATGATGGTTTAGAATAATATAAAAGTGGACTTTTACAACGCCAACAATGAGGATAATTATGAACTATTTTTTGTTTTTTAAATAATTTATCATTTTCTTTTAAATATTTGATAACCTCTACATCAGCATCAAAAACAAGCATACCTTTCCAAGGACCTTCCGTAAAGCAACCATCATCACCAACTGGATTTAGATATGGTAAATTATAGTTTTTACCAACATTGGCATCATCGGCACCAAAGGCTGGAGCAATATGAACTAAACCGGTACCATCTTCCATCGTAACATATTCATCACATGTAACAAAGAATGCTTTTTTATTGACACTTAAAACTGGTATTAATTGTTCATATTCTGTATACTCTAAATCTTTACCTTTATATGTTTCTAGTACTTCATAATCATCACCTAAAACTTTATTAGCAAGTTTTTTAGCAACAATAAATTTATAATCCATACTTTTAGCTAAGATGTATTCTTCTTTAGGATTAACACAAATAGCAACATTTGATAAAAGAGTCCATGGTGTTGTTGTCCATACTAAGAAATATTCATCACTATCTTTTTTCTTCATTGGTACAATTACCGTTTCAACAGATACTTCTTTATAACCTTGAGCTACTTCATGAGAAGCAAGTCCAGTTCCACATCTTGGACAATAAGGTAATATTTTACTTCCTTCATAAAATAAACCTTCATCAAAGAATTTCTTTAATATCCACCATTCTGTTTCAATATAATTGTTATCATATGTTATATAACGATTTTCAAGATCAATAAATTGTCCCATTTTATTCGTTAAATCACAGAAAGCTTTTTCATTTTCCCAAACGGCTTTACGACATTCTTCATTGAATTCTTTAATACCATATTTTTCAATATCATTTTTACTTTCAAAGCCAAGTTTCTTTTCTACTTGAACCTCAACTGGAAGTCCGTGAGTATCCCAACCTATTTTTCTTAAAACTTTATAACCACGCATAGTTTTATATTTGCAAAAACTATCTTTTAAGAATTTAGCTACCATGTGATGTAGTCCTGGCATTCCATTTGCCGTAGCAGGTCCATCATAAAATACCCAATAAGGATCATTTTCTCTATTTTGAATACACTTATCTAGTATTTTATCTTTCATCCATCTATCAAGGATGTCTTTTTCTACCAATGATACTTTTCTGTTATCCAAACTTTCAAATTTTTTCATGTTTTCCTCCTATAAAAAAAGTTCATAAATATAAGGGCGAATATACCGCGGTACCACCTTAATTCATGAACTTATTATCCATCTTTATATGTTTAACGACATTACCCGAGTTATCTTTTCAATAACCATTCCCCAAGTGATATGAATTAAACTTAATTATTAGTTTCCACCAACCACTAACTCTCTATTAACGTTATTTAATCCACGTGTCTTGTTCAAATTTAAATTTACATTTAAAATTATATGCAAATAATTGCAATAAGTCAACAATTATTTTTTCATAACTTCTTGAATAGCTTTTTCTAAAGCTTCTTTTTCTGTTTTAGCACTAATACATTTTAATCTTTTTCTATCATCTATAAATTTGTTAGATAATTCTTTAGCCCATCCTCCAAACTTATCTACCACAATTATTGGTATTCCGGCTTGATAAGCAATAGCCATTTCCGTTAAAGTACCGGAGCCACCCGATATGGCAATTATAACATCACATGATAAAACTAGATTAAATTCTCTACCTCCACCAATTTCTAAACCAGAATTAATAAGAACAGTTGGTCTAAAATCACCATAAACTTTTTTATCTTTACCAGGTACTATTCCTACTGTAATCCCATTATTGGCACTTGCTGATTTTGCTGCCTCTGTAGATAGAGATGTATATTCTTTTTCTGCCCCATAAACTAATATGTTTCCTGACTTAGCTATTTCTTTACCTAAGTTCTTCGCAAATTCTAAAGCTTCATCACTAAAATTTAAATCTGCTGCTGAACCCATTATTCCTATTTGTAATTTTTTCATAATCTTTTTATCTCCCTCTTTAAAGTTTTAACAACTTCTTCATTTTCATTTGTATTAATTATTTTTTCTGGTAAATCCTTTATTTTAGTTTCCTCACCACTTAATTTATCTATCTCTTCCCATAAATAAATACTTCTATTTAAACATCCAGTTGAAAAATATTTTTCATAAAATACCGGAATAGATGCTCTTTCGTAAGGATTACCGTATGGTTTAAAATAAGGTGCTTTATATAAACCATTTAATGTTTTAATCATTATACCAGAACCAGCAATCCCAAAATAAAAATCTCTTTCGCATATTTGATCTATAACTGAATCATTCATTACATAATTAGTTTTTAGACCATATTTTAAATTAGAATTAAAGTAAAGATAAGAATTCATTGTACTTATTGAGGCAATAATTCCTACTACAGTTACTTCTAATTCACTAAATTTACTAATTATTGTCTTTAAAACACTTCCAGAAAAAACAACATCATCTGCTAAGAATATTTCTTTATTATTTAATTCTTTGGCTAATCTTTTAATTTGTGAATCTAATGATTCATCTTTTCTTGATATTATTTCATTTGTTCCATTAACTCTCGTACAATCTAAAAAATAAATCTTTTCATCATCGGGCGTTATATAAATTTTATCTAATGTAACAATGGGGATAAAGAACACCCATTAAATTATTAACACTCATCATTTCTTCTTCTGAAATAATTGTAACATTATTTCTAAATATCTTATTAACATCTTTTTTAAAATCTTCTCTTACAGCATTTATTACGCTATCACTAGGTATAAATTTATAACTATAATCAAAAGCATTTATACCATTTAAAATTCTTTTAATATCATTACTAAAAACGATTCCTTTTTTTATTTCTTTCATAACTAACCTCTCTTTTCTATAAATCATTTTTAAAATAAAAAATGCTATACAATAGTACTTGTATAGCATAATATTTAGTTTATACTTAGATACAAGCACTACAAATAGCACTTGTACCTACAACAGTTTTAATGTCGTATTAACAAGTGCAGATTATTATGATGTTTATATTCTAAGATTATTGTATTAAACATAACAATCCTTCCCTTTCTTTAGTTAAGATTATATCATCACTTATATATTATGTCAAATTATCAAAAATGATTGTTAAACCTTTTTGAAAATGTCAGTATAAGATTTTTTAAAAATGTCAGTTTTTAAGTATGATAGAATATACCTTGG
>CANRQF010000073.1 GCA_947632715.1 uncultured Bacilli bacterium
TAAAAGCTAACTTTTTATTGAAATATTATTTCTTTTGTTATATAATTAACTTGTTCAGTTGTCCCCGTAGCTCAGCTGGATAGAGCAATCGCCTTCTAAGCGATCGGTCAGGCGTTCGAATCGCCTCGGAGACACCAGATTGAAGTTAAACTCGGAGATTCGAGTAAAATTAAAGAACGCGCTTGCTAAATGTGCGTTTTTATTTTATATTTTTTAATAACTGACATATCTTAAAAAAATATTTAATAATTCGATATTATAGTATTAGAGCAAATTTCTTTAAATATATTGCGTTTTTCCCAAAAAGTGATATAATAACAACTCAATTAGGGGAGGAAATTAGTTTGAAAACCAAAGATATTTTAATTATAAGGTATGTTATTTTTCAATGTTTAGATCAAGGATATCGTATAAATACAGCCAAATTAGAATATTTGTTAATACTTGCACAAGGTTATATGGCTGCTTCAAAAAGCAAAAAATTATTAGATGACGATATTATAGTACCTATTGTTGGACGTTTAGAATTACCAAGTGTAGAAAGAGATTACATTTACGGAATTGCTGGTTTTAAAGACAAAGAACAATATGAAGATAATGTAGAATTAGACTCAGATGTAAAAGAAGTTTTAAATTCTGTAATATCAAGGTATGCTGATTTCAATTTAGAAAATCTTATCGGTAATACTGTTTTAGAAAATTTACAAAAAACTTATCATCTTGAAAATCAAAATAACATTATTCCTTTTGAAGTATTAAAAAATAGTTTTATTCAATATTCAAAAACTTATAATTTTGATACTTACTATTTAAGAAGTCCAGAAGAAATGCCTGTAACAATTGATTTAACTAGAAAAAGATAGAAATTCACTTCTATCTTTTTTATTTTTTTGTTATACTATAATTAAGATAAGGAGAAAAGAATATGCCTAAATTAAAATTAAAAAAGAATGTGCAAAAAATATTATTTATTAGTTTATTTGTTATAATTGTTTTAATCATAGGGATAAATGTTATTAAAAGTAATAAAAAACAAAAAGAATATGAACAGACATATGAATATAAATTAAAGAATATTGGCTATAATGATGATGATATTAAAACAATAACTTCTAAATATAAGAATAAAGAAATAGATTATATATTAGAAAATAAAAAAGATGATGTTTATTTACTATTAATTAAAGAAAAATATTTTATTTATGATAAATTTTATGATTATTTAAATTATATTAAAAGTAATCCATCCCTATCTTTTACTAAAGTAGTTGAAAAAGTTAATACTAAGACTAATAAAGATTATTATGAAGATCCAATTAAAACTGATACATCAAAAAATTATTTAATGCTAGTTAATAAATATTATTATTTAGATAAAGATTATAACCCTGAGTTAGTAACTGTTCCCCTTACCTATGCTTATGGCACACTTGGTAGTCAAAAAGTTACTAAAGATACTTATGATGCTTTTCTTTCTATGTGGAAAAGTGCCAATGAAGCTGGTTACAAATTAATAATCAACTCATCTTATAGAACATATGAAGAACAAGAAAAATTATATAATAGTTATTTAAAAGAAGGAATTGATGTTGCAGATAGTAAAGCATCAAGACCAGGATATTCTGAACATCAAACGGGATATGTAGTAGATATAACGTGTAATGGTGCTTCCAATAAAACTTTCCATGAAACAGAGACATACACATGGTTATTAGATAATGCTTATAAATTTGGTTTTATCTTAAGATATCCGCAAGATAAAGTTGATATTACTGGCAATAGTTATGAATCATGGCATTATCGTTATGTTGGGGTTGATGCTTCCACATATATTCATGATAATAATATAACTTTTGAAGAATATTATGCTTATTTTGTTGAAACACACTGAGGTGTGTTTTTATTTCGTCAATTATTGACACTTTCTAAAATATTAAGATATATTAAGGTTTATAAATATTAAAAATATGGTATAATTTATATAGGTGAAATATGTGAATTATCCTAACAAAATAAAAAAAGAATATCATAAAAATATTAATTATGCTAATAGAGGAATGGATTTAGAAAATATTATTAATGAAACAAATGAATATTTACTTGAAAAAGATATTGCCTTAATTTATAAAAAGCCTACTCCGATTGGTGTAGTTAAAGTAAGTTATGAAAATAATAAACAAATTATAAATAAAGCATATTTTGCTACTCAATCTACCTTAGATTATAATGGACTTTATAAAGGAAAGTATGTTGAATTTGATGCTAAAAATACTAATTCAAGGACTTCTTTTCCTTTAAGTAATGTTCATCCTCATCAAATTAATCATATTAGAAATGTAATAAGACATGGAGGAATAGTTTTTTTAATAATTAAAATTAATGAAGAAATATATTTGTTTAATGGTCCAGATTTTATTAATTTTGTTGATAATAAGAAAAGGAAAAGTATACCATATGAATTAATTAAGGAAAAAGGATATTTACTTGAATATAATTATATTAAAGGATTAAATTATATAAAATATATTGATATTATTGGAGGATTTAATAATGAAGAAAATTAAAATAAAAAAAGAAAAGAAAGTTAAAGAAAAGAAAAATAAAACTAGTATTGGAAGAATAATATTGGGTCTTATTCTTATTGGTGGTATTTTTGTTGTTAGTATTATTTTAGCATTTGCTTTATATATTGTTATAATATCTCCAGATTTTAAAAAAGAAGAATTATATGAAACAGAACCAACTATTTTATTAGATATTAATGGTAATATAATTGCTAAGTTAGGTGAAGCGAATACTACTCTAATTACTTATGATGAAATACCTGATGTTGTTGTTGATGCTTTAGTAGCTACAGAAGATTCTAGATTCTTCCAACATAAAGGTATTGATTTATTTAGATTTATAAAAGCAGCATTCTTACAAGTTTTAGGTAAAGATGATGCAGGTGGTGCATCTACCCTAGACATGCAGTTAATTAAACAAACATATACTGGTACAGAAGAAAATACTAATAGTAACGCAAGAGGACTTGCAGGTATTATAAGAAAATTTGAAGATGTATATATGTCTGTATTTAAACTAGAAGCTAATTATACTAAAGATGAAATTATTGAATTTTATTTAAATAGTCAAGATTTTGCTTATGGTGCTGGCATTAATTTAAGCAGTAATAGTATTAGAGGTATAGAACAAGCAAGTCAATATTTCTTTGGTAAATCATGTAAAGATTTAAATTTAGCAGAAGCATCAATACTTATTGGTATGTTTAAAGCTCCAGGTTCTTATAATCCATATAATCATCCTGATAAAAGTAGGGAAAGACAAAAGACAGTTTTAAATTTAATGGTAAGACATGGATATATAACTGAAGAAGAGAAAGATATGGTTTTAAGTATTCCAATTGAAAGTTTATTAGTAAGTCAAGAGGAAAAAGAAGACAATGCTGGAATTAGTCAAGCTCTAATTCAATATACAGCCGATGAAATTCAAGATAAATTAGGAATTAATATTAAAAAAGGTGGCTATAAAGTTCAAACAACTTATGATTTAAAAGTGCAAGAAGAACTTGTTAAAGTTGAAAAAGGTGAAGTTATTAAATTCCCAGATGATATAATTGAAGAAGGTATTGCAGTTACTAGTTCTATTGATGGTTCAATCGTTGCTATGTCTGCTGGTCGTAAATATGGTGCTGGTGGTACTCAACATGCTACTGAATTAAAAAAGCAACCAGGATCTACACTTAAACCAATTATTGATTATGCTATGTATATTCAAAATATAAGTAAAAGTACATATGATATGTTTATTGATGAACCAACTACATATTCAACTGGTAAGTCAATTAGCAACTATGATAATAAACATTTGGGATTAATTACGATGCGTTATGGCTTAGTAGATTCAAGAAATGTTCCTGCTCTTCTTGCTTTTAAAAAAGTTATGCAAAAAGATAAAAATTTAATACCAAATTATTTAAAAAGTGTTGGTATTGATTATGGTAACGATTTAGTTGAATCATCAGCAATTGGAACGAGTTTTGTTACTAACCCAATGACATTATCTGCTGCTTATGGTGTCTTTGCTAGAGGTGGTTATTATATTAAACCTTATAGCTATACAAAAGTTACAAATCTTGAAACAGGAAAAGAATATACATATAGTTATACAAAAGAAAAAGTTTTAGATGAAGCAACTGCTTTTATGATTACTGATATATTAAAGGGTGTTTATACAGGAAAAAGTGTATCAGGAACTGATATTGCTGCCAAAACTGGTACAACTAATCTAGATTCTGATTATAAAAGTAACCATGGCTTACCAAGTAATGCTATAATGGAATCTTGGATGGTTAGTTACTCACCTACTCATGTTATTACCTTATGGTATGGATATGATCAAACTTATGATAACGCTGCCAAAGATAGATTATATTTAACAAGTTCAGAAGGTTCAAGAGCAAGAAGAGATATTATGAGTGCTTTAGCATCTTCTATTCATGAAAAAAATCATCGTTTTGCTGTTCCTAAAACAGTAACTACAGCAAATATTGAACTTCAAACATTCCCTGCTCAATTATGTAGTGAATTTACCCCAACTGATATGTGCGTTACTGAATACTTTGTTAAAGGTGCTGAACCAACAACAGTATCTAATAGATATGATAGACTTAATAATCCTACTGATGGATCTTATACATTTAGTGGTAATACAATTACTTTAAAATGGAATCCAATTGCAACACCTGATGCCATTAATCCAGAAGTTTTAGGAGAACATTTTAGAACTTATTATGGTGACTATGCTGATAAATATTATCAAAAGAGAATTGCTGAAAATGCATCTAGTATTGGTAATGTAGAATATCAAATTTATTTAAGAAATAATGATGGAACAGAAACATTGCTTGGTAAAACAAGTAGTAATCTATTTAGTTATGTAGTTCAAAGTGGTGGTAATTATACATTTGTTATTAAATCTGCTTATTCTATTTTCAATAAAAATAAAAGTACAGGCCTTGTAATAAATACAACGACAATTGATCCAAATATTGGTGATATTACCCCAGAACCTACACCTGAGCCAACAGACCCTGAAGAATAAATAAAAGAATCGAGTAGAGAAAACTTTATGACTATTTTCCCTCTCACACCACCGTACGTACCGTTCGGTATACGGCGGTTTAAT
>CANRQF010000074.1 GCA_947632715.1 uncultured Bacilli bacterium
ACAAAGCTTGTCTTTGTTTCTTATCATCTCATTTGCGTAGCAAATGCAAAAACTGACATTTTTAAAAAATCTTAACAGATTAATACTATTTAATCCTTACTTTTTCTAAATCTTCATAAGCTTTTTGTAATCTTTTTTGAAGTTCATCTAAATTATCATTATCTTTATTTTCTTCTTTAAATGTATCTTCTTTTATCTTATTAAAATTATCTAATTTATCTTCTGTTTTATTATTCTTGAAATAATCATCATAATAGCTATTATCTTTATTTTCTTTAAATATGTTCTCTTTTGTTTTTTCAATATCATCTAAACGATTATTGTTGTTAGCATTATCTTTAAAATTATAATCATCATAATAGCTATTATCTTTATTTTCTTTAAATATGTTCTCTTTTGTTTTTTCAATATCATCTAAACGATTATTGTTGTTAGCATTATCTTTAAAATTATAATCGTCATAGTATCTATCATCTTTATTTTTTTCTTTAAAATTATCTAATTTATCATTTTTGAAATAATCATTATCTTTATCATTATTTATATTGTCATCTAACATATTGTTATCATAATTATATTTTCCATCATCATGAAATGCTCTAATAGTTTCTTCATAATCTTTTGTATTTTTATTTTTATTAATTATCTTTAAATTACAAATTTTAATAATATCTTTTACGATAATATACAATGCTGGAATTATAATAATTAATAACCAACCTAATGTACTAGATAAAAACATTTGGATTTTTCCTAGCTGAGGTACAACAACCTTTACAACTCCAATCAAGTTTTCTTCAGTAACACAGGTTTGATCTTCTTGGGTATTCCAATCTCCTTTAGTTATTAAACATGTTTTACCATCATCAGTTAATTGTTTACCAACTACTCTATGTGTCATAGTCATACCATAATTAACATCCCAAGTAGAAATAAAAGTAACAACATCATTAATATTAACATCATCTATACTTTTTGTCTTAAGATTAACTATTACATCTAAATAACTAATAGTAGGTTCCATACTACCACTTGCTACTGTATATATAGAAAAAGCAGGTTCATAATTCTCACCTTTAGTAGAATATAATCTAACTGATATATAATAATATAGTAATAAAATACCTAAAGCAAAAAGTAAAACAAATATAGTCCAACTTACTACAGTTGTAATATATTTAAAAAAGGATTTTATACCATATAATGAATTTTCTTTATTTTTATTCATAATACCATTCCTTTAATTGTCATAGCTTATTTTAAAATCAGCTTGAATTTTCTTTCCTAAGTTTTCATCTTTATATTTTATTATTGTTTCACATCGCCAATAAACTCTTACTGGTTCATATGGATTAGAAGTCATTTCAAAATTTGTTAAAACTTTAATGTTTCCTTTTAATCCAGAAATATCATATAAAGATCCCACTAAAGGTGTTATATTTGTATCATTATAACTTATAGCATTAGTAACATAATTCCATTCTTCATTATCAAATGAATAAGAAAATCTAACTAATAAATCACTATCGCCCGTAGCCATAATATTCTTAGAAAAGTCATTTTCAGTTATTTCATATCTAATATTAAAATATTCTTTTTTTAGATTTTCTTCATCTTCAGAAGTTATTTCAATTACATTTGTTTTTTCAACTATTACATCTTCATGATTATTATCATCTTCAATAGTTAATATTTTATCAATATGTCCATTATTTGTTATAACCGATTTTGTATTATCATGTTTTATTTCTATAATCTCTTCACTATTTAATTCATTATTTTTTTGTTTATAATATTTTCCTACATACACTAAAGATGTAAAAAGAGTAAACCCAAATAAAATAATTAAAATGGCTAGTAAAACATATTGTTGTAAATCATTATAATGGGCTACTTGCTTAATTTTTGCGTCTTCTTTACCATCATATTTACTTTTTTTTGTTTCTCTTTCCTTTTTATTCATTTGAGGTATTCTCCTTATTCTAAAAAAAGTATAGCATAAAGTAACATTTTTATCAATTAGTAAATTGTATTGTTAATAAATTAATGATATAATTATAATAGGAGTGATAAAATGTTAGATGGTAAAGTCGCTATTATAACAGGATCATCATCAGGTATTGGCTTAAGCATAGCTCAAGAATTTCTAAAAAATGGAGCTTTTGTAACAATATGTGGCACCAATGAAGAAAAGTTAAAAAAAGCATTAGATAAAATTGGGACACAAGATAATCAAAAAAGAATTCTTAAAATAAGAGCTGATGTTACCAAAACAAGTGATGTTGAAACTCTATTTAAAGAAACTAAGAATATGTTTGGTAAAATTGATATTTTAATCAACAATGCAGGTATTGCTCCATCTAAACCAATGGAAGATATGACAGATGAAGATTTTGAAAAAGTTATTAATATCAATACGATTGGTACATTTAAATGTACAAGAGAAGCTATCAAATATATGAAAGAAAATGGTGGTAGCATAATAAATACTAGTTCATTTGTTGGATTATATGGGTCTCCTAATCAAGCTGCTTATACGGCATCTAAATATGCTGTTAATGGTTTAACTAAATCTAATGCCAAAGAATTAGGAAAATATAATATTAGAGTTAATGCTATTGCACCAGGTGTAGTTATGACCGATATGGTAAAAGATAATTGCAATGAAGAAACAATAAAAAGGTTAAATATGATGACACCACTTGGAAGAGGAGCAGAACCATCAGATTTAGTTGGTGCCTACATTTATCTTGCTAGTGATGCTTCCAAATTTACAACTGGGGCTATAATAAATATTGATGGTGGTTTAGTAATGTAAAAAAATGTTGAAAACAATAAAGTTATCAACATTCAAATAAAAGGTTATGTTTTTCTATTTTGACGTCTTCGTGACGTTTTTTTATTTACTTTTAATTTCTACTATCGTTAAAGTCCATAATTAATCTTAATATTTGTAAAATAGATGCAAGCACACTAGCAACATAAGTAAATGCAGCTGCACTTAACATTTTAGATATTCCTTCATCTTCACCTTTACCAATTAGTTTTAGTTTAACTAATTCTTTTTTGGCTCTGCTACTTGCATCAAATTCAACTGGTAACGTAACAAGTTGAAATAATAATATAATTAATAAAATAGCAATTCCTATTAAAAACATTTCTGTCCAAGAAGCAATAAAACCAATCATAATTGCTATCCATGGAAATGGTGAAACAAGATTAACTAATGGAAAAATAAAACTTCTGAAACGCATAAAAGCATATCCTTCTTTATCTTGAATAGCATGACCACATTCATGAGCAGCAACTCCAGCAGCAGCAATTGTATCACCATTAAAAATATCTGTAGATAATTTAATAACTTTTCTTGTTGGATCATAATGATCAGTTAAATTACCAGATGTTTCCACAACATAGATACTTTCTAAACCATTTTCATCTAATATTTTTCTGGCCACTTCAAAACCAGTTAATCCTTTGCTATTTTTTATTTTCTTATACTTTCCATAACTTGTATTTATTTTAATTTGAGCAATTAATGGAATAATAAGAGCTAATAACCATAGTAAATCACTCATCTAACCACCTCATATTTCGTTCCTTCTCTAGTATCTTTTAATATTATTCCCATTTTTAAAAGTTCTTCCCTTATTTCATCAGCTTTTTTAAAATCTTTATTTTGTTTAGCTAAATTTCTTTCTTCTATTTTTTTATTAATTAAATCTTCATCAACTGAAATTTCTATTTCTTTAGTTAAATCTAAACTTAATACTTTATCAAAATCTTTAATTAACTCATACTTAGTTTTATCATTACTATCACTTTTTAATACATCATATATTATAGATATAGAATTGGCAGTATTTAAATCATCTTCCAAAGTTTTTATAAACTTATCTTTATATTCATTAAATACTTCTTCATTAATTTCACCATCTTTATTTAAACTTAATACTTTATTCTTTAATTTTTTATAGGTTGATTCAGCTACATCTAAAGCATCATATGTAAATAATAATTGTTTACGATAATGACTTTGTAAACACATAAAACGATAACTTAGTGGATTATAGCCTTTATTTTCTAACAAGGATATAGTTAAAAATTCACCATTGCTTTTACTCATCTTACCACTTTTATCAAGTAAGTGTTCTACATGGAACCAATAATTACACCATTTATGACCAACATAACTTTCAGTTTGAGCTATCTCGTTAGTATGATGAGGAAATATATTATCAACTCCACCACAATGGATATCTAAGTATTCTCCTAAATATTTTAAAGATATGCAAGAACATTCAATATGCCAACCAGGATAACCTAGACCCCAAGGACTTTCCCACTTTAATTCTTGATCTTCAAATTTTGATTTAGTAAACCATAAGACAAAATCAGCTTGATTCTTTTTATTACTATCTTCTTCAACACCTTCTCTTACCCCCACAACCATTTCATCAATTTTATGGTTAGTAAGAACATAGTAATCATCTAATTTGGATGTATCAAAATAAACATTACCACCAGCAATATAAGCATAACCGGTATCAAGTAACTTCGTAATCATTTTAATATATTCAGGTATATTATCTGTGGCTTTACTTACAGTATCGGGCCATCTAATATTTAGTTTTTCAGTATCGCATTTAAAAGCTTCTGTATACATATCTGCTATTTCTAAAACAGTTTTATGTTCTCTTTTAGCCCCTTTAAGCATTTTATCTTCACCAGTATCACTATCACTAGTTAAATGACCAACATCAGTTATGTTCATTACTCTTTTTACATCATACCCAATATATTTTAAAGTTTTTTCTAAGATATCTTCCATAATATAACTTCTTAAATTACCAATATGGGCAAAATGATAGACAGTTGGACCACAAGTATATAACTTAACTTTGCCTTCTTCATAAGGAATAAATTTTTCTATTTTTCTTGTTAATGTATTATATAAATACATACAATCCTCCTAACTAAGTCTTTCTATAACTTTCTCTTTACCAATTAAGTATAATTCATCAGGAAGTTCAGGTCCATGTTCAACACCACTTATTTTAATTCTAATTGGCATATATAATAATTTTCCTTTAGCACCTGTTTTTTCTTTAACTTTATTTATTAC
>CANRQF010000075.1 GCA_947632715.1 uncultured Bacilli bacterium
CTAAATCAGTTGGAATCATTTTCATAAATTCACATAAATCATCAATTAAGTTATCTTTATTGGAAATAAATTTTCCTGTTCCAAATTCTTTTGAATTAATATTAATCCCTTTTAATTTAGCCATTAATTCTTGATTAGTATTCTTAGGAATAAAATAACTTACTAAGATTTCATTTTCGTTTGTTAAGTCAACATCGATAACTGTTGCATGTCCTAAATCTCTAGCCATGATTAATATTCTCTTTTTTAAATTCAAAATATCTATTCGATCAGTTTTTTCCCTAAATAACCCACTTTCGGTTATTTTCTTAAATAAATCTCTTCCTAAATTATTATCTATACCTCTTAAATATATACCCATCCAGGAAATATTACATCTTAATTCAAGAACTGAGGGAACATTATTATAAAACTCATAATTATTAGTGACATAGGAATGAACATAATTTAAATATTCATTAATTGTATTGGGATTTTTAACATTTTCACCATATTCATCATCCATATAGCCAATAAATCCCCTATAAACTGAATAAACAAAATATTCACTCATATTAGTTATATTACCCTGAATAAAACTACTTATTCCATTATAATCTAAATTTAAAAAATAAGGTGATTCAATAAACTTTAATAATTCACTAATCTTTAAATTAAAACTTTTTATTATTTCTTCTTTAATTTTAAAATCTAACATTATTTTATTTAAATAAGTCTTTATTTTATCTAAACAATCTTCTAATTTTTCTTTATATTTAAATTTTAAATCATCATCATAAAAATCCATTTCACTTGGAACGAGCATATTTATTAAATTTTTTACTTTTAAATCATAAGTAAATAATGTTTCAATTTTTTCTAAAGTATTGTTATTAATTTCCTTTTTTTGTTCTTCATTCTTCATATAATCACCATTACTATTCTTTACTAAAAGTATAGCATAATAATTATATAATAACTAGTAACAAAATTTATCATTAATCTTTTTTTATTTTTCTTGTTAAATAAGTTTGTTCAATATCCTCATATATTCTTATTTGTTCTTCTTCTAATAATTTCTTTACTGCATTTTCTTCAGTAGTTTCAATACATGTTTTAAAAAATTCATATCTTATATTATAATATCGATCCCAATAATCATGAATACTTCTTTTACCTCTAATAATGTTATGTTCTTCTTCAAACTTTACTTGTTCTTCTAAAGGAATACATATTACTTTACTAGAATTTTCTATATCTATATAAACACTAACTATTTTAGTTTTATCATCCCCATCTATCTTAGTAGCAAATATTTCTTCATATTTAGCAATTTGCATATTATTAAGAAAAAACCATAGTTTATTTGTTTCTTTAATTAAGCCTTTTCCATACTTATCCATTAATTTACTATATACAGATGCTTCCCTATAACAATTATCAACATCCCAATTTTCATCACGATTCATTATTTCTATATAATCTTTTTGCATATTATCTAATATTTCTTTATTCATTTCCAAACCTCCTAATTTTTATTAAAACAATGGAGCAAATAATCTAAGTATTGCTTGCCATAATTCTTTAAAGAAACCATTTTTAACATCTTTATCATTTAATTCTTGGCACTCTTTAAAAGTACTCTCAAAATCTTTATAAATATCTTTTATTTCTTTAACACTTTCCATATAAATACCATTTTCAAAATGTAAATATAAACTTCGATAATCCATATTAATTGTACCAACAACTGCTCTTACATCATCAGATAAGAATACTTTTGAGTGAACAAAACCATTAGTGAATTTATAGATTTTAACACCACTATCATGTAATACTTTAAAGAAAGATACTGTTTGGGTATAAACAATTTTTTTATCAGGAATACCTGGCACAATAATTCTAACATCTACTCCTCTTTTTGAAGCTCTACATAATGCATTTACCATATCAGTATCGATTATTAAATAAGGTGTCATAATATATAAATATTTCTTAGCACTATTAATCATATTAATATAGACATCTTCACCAATTAAATCTATATGTAATGGAGCTACACCATAAGGTATTACATAACCATTAACATCTTTTTCTTTAAAGTCATATTTAAACTTAGTAATGTCTTTATCTTCATTACGATTAGCATTCCAAAGTGTTAAAAACATAACTGTTAAATTCCATATTGCATCGCCAACAATCTTTATACCATTATCTTTCCAAATACCTAATCTACTATTAACATTAATATATTCATCACTTAAGTTAACACCACCAGAGAAGGCTACTTTACCATCTATTATAGTCATTTTTCGATGATCTCGATTATTCATAAATATGCCTCTAAAAGGACTAAGTTTATTAAAAGTAATGCATTTTATATTAAATTTAGCAAGTTCTTTAGAATAATTAGTTTTAAGCATAGCTATACTTCCCATATCATCATACATTATTCTAACATCTAATCCTTCTTTGGCTTTTTCTTTTAAGATATCTAAAATACCATTCCACATTGTACCTTCATTGATAATAAAATATTCCATAAAAATAAACTTTTTGGCTTTTTTTAATTCTTTTAATAATTCTGGATAAAATATTTCTCCATAAGGATAGTATGTTATTTGATTATTCTTACTAACAAAATAATTAGTTCTATTCATTAAATAATTTATATTATCTAAGTTCTTATCTTTAACTTCTTTGACAATATTTTTATCTTGTACTAAATATTTACTATATTCTTTTTCATAAGTAAAGATATTTTTTAGTAATTTATTTTTAGAATAATTTCTACCTAAAGTTATTAATAAAATAGTACCAAATATTGGGAAAATTAGTATTAATATTATCCATGGTAAATCATTTGATAATCGTGTACTATTTTTTAAAATTCCTAAAACAATTAAAATACTAACTATACTATAGAATAAGTTAATTATTCCTAAATATTTATAAAAGAATAATCTTATTAAAATAGCAAATCCAAATTGTAAGATAACTCCAATTAAAACGATAATAACTCTTTTTACTGCATTTAACATAACTTTCTCCTTTGCCCATATTATAACAATTATTTGGTTAAATTCAAATTCTAAATACAAAAAATTAGCTTTAATATTGCTAATTCTTATATTATTATTATTTTGCTGCACTTTTTATATCTTGTAACTCAAATCTATATTTTTGCGATACATTAGGATATTTATCATGATCAACTTCAGATAAAAACATATCAAGTGGCCTTATCCATAAATTGGTTTCACCATATAAACTTCGATAAACTACATATTCTTCTTTAGTCTCTGAATGTTTAGCAATATCTACAACTAAATAATAATCTCCCTTAAAATGTTTGTATATTCCATTTATTTTTATTTCTCTCATACTATACTCCTATCTAATAAGAATATAACACATTTTAATAAATGTTTTCAATATTAATAGTACATATTATTTTTTAAATAATACTAGCTTTTTTATATCATTATTATTTGCTACTTTTATATTGGCATTTAATAAATTATTGTAAAATTCAGCAATAGTTTGATAATTATCGCAAGTCATATCATCACCTATATTTATATCAGTAAAATCTGTTATATCTTTTACTCCATAAATATCTTTAAAAATTGTTAAAATAACTTTATGATTATCTTCTTTTAAAGAAAAATAATTTCTACCTTGGGAAAATTTATCGATTGTTTCAACTTTTTGATCATTCAAACTAATACATAAATTTTTAAATATTTCATATAAATCGTTTTTATCAGTATCAGTACTTGTAAAAGTAAAATCTATAGTAGTAAATTCTTTATCTATCTTATCTTTTTCCAAAATACTAAAAGCTCTTAATCCATAATTAGGAAAGCCATTATCACTCATGGTAAATATTTTTAAAAACTTTACAACATTATCATTTTCTTTACTTATAATAAAAATACCTGGTCCTAAATAAGTATCATCATATAAAGCATAATTTTTCATCATTAAACCTCCTGAAATTTAATTAATTTTCTTCCATTAATTTAATTATAACATTATTTATTTAATATACAATTTATTTATTTTCTATTCGGTTTGTTTCATTTAATAATCTATCAAAATCGGATATATAGTTTCTATCTTGTACAATCCTATATTTTTCATATTCACTTTCAGCTTTTTGTATTGCTTGTTTATGAGAAATTGTACCTTTTCCATCCAAAATATTATAATGAAAAACTTTTATTGCATTTTCAACTTCTTTTTTCCAATCATCCATATACATTGCAATATTTCTTTCTGCATTGTTTTCAGCTATATCTAAAAACAAGTTTACTAAATTGTTTAAATTTTTGATTTCCTTTTCATCTAAATAATTTTTAGCAATAGTAATATCTGATTTTAGTATCTTACCATCAGGTGATTTTTCCCAATTGGTTAGTCCCATATTTTCTTTTTTAGAATCTACTCTATCATATATTATTTCAGCAGCTGTTTTTCCTGTTATAGCATAATGAAATTTATTTTGAATAGTTTTATAAAATTCTTTTGCTATTTCACTATTTTTGTCGTAATCTATTGAACATTCTGCAAAAATATCCGTAACTTTTTGATAAAACATTCTTTCACTTGTACGAATTAATTTAATTCTTTCAAGCAATCTTTGAAAATATACTTGATCTTTTGGACTTGATTTCATAAATCTTTCATCATTTAGAACAAATCCTTGAATCATATAATCCTTAATTATTTTATTTGCCCATATTCTAAATTTGATTGCTTTTTTAGAATTAACTCTAAAACCAATAGAAATAATCATATCTAAATTATAATACGAAAAAATTCTTTTAACTCTACGAGTACCTTCATCTTGAACTTGTGCAATTTTTGCACAAGTTGAATTTTCATTTAATTCTTCGTCTTTATAAATATTATTAATATGTCTTACAATACCACTTCTATCAATTTTAAATAAAGTTGCTAAAGTATCAGTACTTAACCAAACATCTTCATTTTCTAGTAATACTTCTACTTTAGTATTTCCTTCTTCATCATTATAAAATATAATATTTTTTTCATTACCTATTAATTTATCATTCATA
>CANRQF010000076.1 GCA_947632715.1 uncultured Bacilli bacterium
ATAAAATTGATGGTGAAATGTATCTTGGCTATAAAACTAATTTAAGAGAAAAAATGTTATATATAAATTATATGGTAGAACAACAACTTATAAGGTTAGAGAAAGAAAATAAAATACAAAGAGTTTTAAAAAGGACATATTCTCCGAATGAAAATTGGCTAAGTAAATAAAAGTTTTTTTTGAATTAAATGATGTTATAAATATATTAACTATATTAGTATAAAATAACGGGAAAAGTACAGAATTAATAAATTAATAAAATAACTTGCTTTTTTCAAAAAATGTGGTATAATACGCACAAATAAAGAGGAGAAGTTTATGAAAATATTTATAGGAGGAGCATGGCCTTATGCGAACAATTCGCTCCATGTCGGTCATTTAGCTGCTTTATTACCAGGAGATATTATTGCAAGATATTATCGTAAAAAAGGCGATGAAGTTATTTATGTATCAGGAACAGATAGCCATGGTACACCAATTACCATGAGGGCAAAAAAAGAAGGCATTAGTCCTGAAGAAATTGCAACATATTATCATAATGAATTTGCTGATTGCTTTAACAAATTGGATTTTTCTTATGACTTATATACAAGAACTTGTGAAGAATTTCATAAAAAAGGAGTTCAAGAATTTTTAAAACAAATAATGGCTAACGGATATATTTATAGTCAAACAGAAAAGCAAGATTATTGCCCAAATTGTCAAGAATTTTTATCTGATAGGGAGATTGAAGGTACTTGCCCTTATTGTGGTGGAATTGCAAAAGGAGATCAATGTGAACAATGTTTAACAACTTTAAATGCCAAAGAATTATTAGATAAACATTGTAAAGCATGTGGACATTCTACAATTTTAAAAGATAATACTCATTTAGTTTTTGCATTATCTAAATTTCAAAATGAAATTCAACAATTGGTAGATTCAAGTACTGATAAATGGAGATTACATGCAATAGGTGAATCAATTAAATATCTTAATAATGGATTGATAGATAGAGTTATAACTAGACAATTACCTTGGGGAGTTGATACTCCATTTGAAGGCTTTGAAGATAAAAAAATATATGTATGGGTTGAAGCGGTTTTAGGATATCTTACTGCTGGTAAAAAAGTCGCTGAAGAGAGGGGTATAGATTTTTCAGAGTTTATGAAAAATTCTGACGATTTATTGACATACTATACACATGGAAAAGATAATATTCCATTCCATACTATAATATTTCCGGCACTACTACTTGCTCTAAAAGAAAATATTAAATTACCTGATTATATTATTTCGAGTGAATATGTAAATATTAATGACGAAAAAATTTCTAAAAGTAAAGGAAATGGTGTAATTGTTAAAGATTTAATATCAGAATATGATAGTGATACTATAAGATATTATATGATTGCAAATGGACCTGAGAGAAAAGATATTAATTTTTCTTATGAGGATTTGGAACAAAATCATGATAAACACTTAGTTGGTGAATATGGAAATTTTGTAAATAGAAATTTAGCATATTTAATTAAAAAATTTGATGGTATTGTTCCAACAGGGGAAATGGATTCTAAAATTTCCGATATTATAGATAAAATTTATATATTAGTTGGAAAAAATATAGAAAAAGGAAATTTAAGAAATGCTATTGGACAAATATTTGAATTAGTACAAATTGCTAATAAATATTATGATGAAAAACAGCCATGGATATTAGTAAAAGAAAATATTGAAGAATTTAATAATGTAACTTATACTTGCATTAATTTAATTGCAAATATTGCAAATATGCTTGAGCCATTTATTCCTAAATCAACTAATAAAGTCTTTAACATGATAGGGGTAAATGAAACTTCTTGGAAACAAATTGTAGTTCCACAAAATATTAAGTTAAAAGATGTTGAGATATTATTTACTAGAATAAATGAAAAGAAGGTAAAAACAAGATAAAGTTCTATAATATATTTATACAAAATCGTTTGCATTAAAAATGTAAGCGGTTTTGTTTTTGATAAAAAATAGTTTAAAAATCAATATTATTTTCCAAAGAGATCTGAAAATTAAAGCAGAACCTAATACTATAATTAATTAACTAGCTAAAAAATAAATAGCTAGTTTTTTTAAGGAAAAATTAAGATTTTTATAAGATTAAATTAAAGAATATTTAAATAATATAACTATAATAGGTTATAGGGTGATAAAAATGATATTAGAAAATATATGTAAGGAGTACATTAAGAATGGTAATAAATTAGAAATATTAAAAGATATCAATATGGATTTTAAATTAAATAAATTATATTTAATAACTGGTGAATCTGGTATTGGTAAAACAACTCTTTTAAATATTTTAGGTTTACTTGATAAACCAACAAGTGGAACATTAAAAATTAATGGAAAAATAATAGATAGTTTAAAAGATGAAGAACTATCAATTATTAGAAAAGAAAACATTGGCATGATTTTTCAAAATCATTATCTTAATCCAAGACTTACTGCAAAAGAAAATGTTATGTTACCTCTATTTTTATCTGATTTAGATAAAGAAGAAAAAGAAAATTTAATAAATGAATATTTTAAAAAATTTAAACTTGATCATAGAATGAATCACTTTCCAAAAGAATTATCTGGAGGAGAAGCCCAAAGAGTTTGTATTATAAGAAGTTTAGTAAATAATCCCAATTATATTTTAGCAGATGAACCAACGGGAAACTTAGACCCTAAAAATGCTCAAATGATTTATGAAATATTAAAAGATTTAAGTAAAAATGGTAAATGTGTAATTGTGGTATCGCATGATGTTAATGCTTATCAATATGCTGATATAATATATGAATTAAAAAATCAAAATCTAATAAGGATAAACAACAATGAAAATAAATAATTTTACTAGGTGATTAATATGTTATTTTATAAAAATATAATAAGAAAAAATAATTTTAGAATCTATTTAATCTTTTTTGAAATCATTATTTTATGTTTATTAGTTTTATTATTTATTTGTAATCATCTAAAAGAATTAGATGAGATAGGTTTAAATCAATTTGATAATCTTAAAGTTGAAGTTGAATTAAATAAAAATGATTTAAAAGATATAAGAGATGATGTAAGTTATCTTGGATTTAATAATTATGATTATAAAAAAGAGATTATAAATGCTTTGTTAGATATTAATAATAATTTTAATTTAGAAAAAGGTGAAGTGGTTTCAGGTTTTGATGATTGTCAAAATGGTGAAGAAATAAAAATAAATATTGATAATTACCTAATAAGAGAATGTTCTAAAGATATTGGTAGAAACATGATATTTGCTAAAGATGAATATGAATATACGGAAGATGCAGTTAACTTTATGTTAGTAGCTAAAAACTATGAAGCTAAATTAAAACTAATAGATTACTTTAAAAATAAGAATATATTTTATAATGAATATACTAGCTATGAACAAGAAGATAAAATGATTAACGTAGTTAAAATATTAATATTAAGTTTATCTATTATTTTAATTATATTTATGATAATTGTAGTATATTTATTTAATGTTGATGATAAATATACAATTAATTTATTAAGAGTAGAGGGATATCCAAAAAATAAACTTTTATTTATAAATTATTTGATCTTTTTAAGTATTATTTCTTCAATATATATATTTAATCTATTATTAATTATATTATTTAAATTATTTAATAATAATATTGTTATGAACTTTCATTTATTTATTATAAGTGTTTTTAAATATTACATTATCGTAGCAGTATTGTTATTTATAATGTATAAAATAATCTATAATATTCTTTATAAAAAAATTTATATTAATTTAAATAATCAATAAAGTAGAGGGGAAGGACTATTATGGAAAAAAATAATTTTATAGATTTATTAAAACTTTCATTTAAAAGAAATAGAGCCAAAACATTGTTTTTAGGAATATTAATTAGCTATTGTACAATTATATTTTCCCTATATTTAAGCTTTTGTATTTCTTATTATAAAAATGTTGAAAAGAAAAAAGGGGATTATCTACTTCGTACATTAAATGTTGCAAGAGATGATTTAACTAAACAAGATATGGATTATATATTTACATTAGATAATGTTGAAAATGTTTCGATTTCGGAGGCTTTTTATGTTAATGATGTAGAAGGATTTCCTAGTAAATATAAAAATGCTTCCGTTGAATTTAGGGGTGTATATGATAATGCATATCCTAAAGTAGTAAAAGGAAGACAAATTGAAAGTGATGATGAAGTCATTTGTCCTGAAATATTTATACCAATTTCCTATTATTATTTAAAACCATATAAAGTAACAGACTTTTTATATAGCAAAGATATTTTAAATAAAGAATTTTATGTACAAAATAAAAAGTATAAAATTGTTGGTTTGTATTCTGCTGATTTTTTCTATGAAAATTATGATGCTTGTTTTATTCAAAATGAAGAACTAGCTAGGTTAAGAAATATCGATTATGAAAATTATAAAGACTATGTTATAACTGTAACTTATAGTAAAGGTGCAGATGTTGATAAACTTAAAGAAGACTTAAAAGTTTTAAATTATGATTTCATTTCTCCTAAAGGAGGTATTGATGAAGAAAGATATAATACAATTACTGGTATTTTAATTGCTTTAATTATTATTCTAACAATAATTACATCAATTTCTATATATTTGTTTATTAAAAGAGACTTGTTAAGTAGAAAAGATGATATGAAATTATATAGAGTAGTTGGTATAGATAAGAAAGATATTAAAAGACTATATATATTTGAATATTTAATAATTTTTATTATTATGACAATGATATCTATTATTATTATAAGTTTATTAATGGCATATATTAATTCTATGCTTTCTAAGTTAATTTTATTACATCACTATATAATGAAGTTTGATATTATTCTTATTTTATCAATC
>CANRQF010000077.1 GCA_947632715.1 uncultured Bacilli bacterium
TATGCTAACTTTAATAAAATGCCAACATTAAGAAAAAATAATAGAATTCGCTCAATTCATTCATCATTAGCAATAGAAGCAAATTCCCTATCAATTGATCAAGTCAAGGATTTAATTTCTGGCAAAACAGTTATTGGACCACAAAAAGAAATTCAAGAAGTTAAAAATGCATATAAGGCTTATGAAATGATAAATGATGTAAATCCATATTCTATTAAAGACTTAAAAAAAATACATAAAACGATGACATATTTAATCGTAAATAAGCCTGGAGAATTTAGAAAAGGTAATGAAGGAGTATTTGATGAAAATGGTAACTGCATTCATATGTGTCCTCCACCAGAACAAGTAGATACATTAATGAATCAATTGTTTGATTGGATGAAAAAAAGAAAAAATGACATACATCCATTAATATTATCATCCATTTTTCATTATGAATTTGTATTTATTCATCCTTTTGAAGACGGAAATGGTAGAACAGCTAGGTTATGGCAAAATATTATTCTTTCTAATTGGAAAGAAATATTTGAATATTTACCTATAGAATCAGAATTAAAGAAATATCAAGATGGATATTACAAGGCAATTGCAGACTGCAACAAAAATGGGGATTCTACAATCTTTATTGAGTTTATGTTAAAAATGATTGATGAAGTTTTAGAAGAATCAGTTATTGCTGCTAGTGTGCCTATCACAGAAAAAGCAATTAATATTAGAAAATTATTACAGGTAATGGATTATAATGTTCCAATGACTGCAAATGATATTATGAATAAATTAGGAATTAAATCAAAAGAAACTTTAAGATCAACTTATTTAGATCCAGCTATAAATGAAGGATTAGTGGCTCTCACTATTCCTGATAAACCAACTAGTAAAAATCAAATGTATTATAAAATTTAAACATAAAAGGTAGAATGGATCCTGAACAAGTAAAAAAATCTATTAAACAATATATTCAAAGCAAAGATAAAAATGTAGCAAAGCTATCTGATTATGCGAAAAGAATGGGAATAAGTAAAAAAGTAATGGAAATGGTAGGTATATATTATGAGTAATTCTTCCAGAGCAGTAAAAGATAAACTTAAAAATATTTCTAGAGAAAAAATGTGGATTTTAACACTGTAATGAGATTTTATATGTATGATAGATTTGTTGAACGTTCTGCCATTGCTATAATGGAATTGGAAAAATTAAGATATAAACTTAATTAAAGGATAATAATTATGAAAAAGTTAAAAAAGATTTGCCCAAAATGTGGTGAAAAATTAGTAAATATATTATATGGAATGCCTAGTATAGAAGCTATAGAAGCAGAAAAACAGAAAACACTTTATCTTGGTGGTTGTGAAGAATCTGAAAAAGATCCTATTTATCATTGTTTTAAATGCAATAGAAATTATTATAAAAATTTAAAGGAGGATAATAGAAATGTATAATTATGATTTTAAAGGTAATAATGAAAAAACAATTTTTGAAAAGGAAAATTTAATTGTGGAAATTAATGATAATACATATGATTTAAGTCTTCTTGTTACAAATAAAAATATATTACTTTTTAAAAATGCTAATATTGGTAATGTTTTAAATACAAGGGGAATGTACATGCCTCCAGAATACTTACTTGAATTAAAAATACCAAAAGAGCAAATAAAATTAGAAGTAGAAAATAATAATTCAACAATAATATATTTAGATAATGAAATAGTTATATATGATTTAAATTTAAAGGACTTTATATAAGTTCTTTTTATATAATAGGATAAAAAGAAAAATAATCAATAATTATATTGCTTATATTAATAATTATTGATAAAATCCTTATATATTAATTTTAAGTTTAAGGAGGAAAAAAATTAGTATGTTATTTTTAAGCTTACTTATTGTAGTATTTGTTGCAGGATGTGGAACTAATGAAGAAAAAGATGTAGAAAAGAATGTCAAAGAACAAACTTTGGTATGTACATCAACTGAAAATAATGAAGATATTGATGTTGAAGAAGTAATGTCTATGACTTATCAAGATGATAAGTTAAAACATATGAAATTAGAAGTTAATGCCACAGCAACTAATTCTGATTTGAAAAAAAATTGGGAAGAATTTAAGAAAAAAATGAATGAAAATAATCCTGAAGTTAACGATGAGGGAATTAATTTAAAAGTTAATGTAGATGATAAAAATTATAAATATAATATAGTTTTAGACGTTGACGTTGAAAAAGTAAGCGATGAAGCATTAGAAAAACAAGGATTTAAAGATTTAAAAAATGATGATAGTACTTTAGAAGAAACTAAAACATCATTAGAAAAAGATGGCGCTACTTGTGTAATTAAATAAAAAGTTAATTTAAATCAATAGTTAGACTATTTAATAAAGTAACATTTGTTAATAGTCTTTTTATTTTGATAAAAATGTAATACAATTAAATTAGGGTAAGAATAATGACGGATTATATGGAGGTAATTATGGAAATAGAAATAAAAATAGATTTATTAGACGAAAAAGATTTAACTGAAAAATATAATGATGATAAAATCTCAAAAAGTTTATTGGAATACTTAATACAGGAAGCTAAATTTGTAAATAAAAAAGAAAAAATAAAAATAGTAGTTAATAATAAATGTAAGACAAAATTAAATTATAAAGATATTATGTATGAATCTTTTAAAGAAGAATATGTAAATAATTTAAAAGAACATTTAAGGAATAATGTTTTACAATTAGTATTTTTATTAGTAGGAGTATTATTTATATTTTTATCATTTAGAATTGATAATCAAGTATGGAAAGAAATATTTCTTATTGGTGGATGGGTTCCAATATGGGAAATGATTGATTTAGAATTGTTTAATGATATAAGAGGTAAAAAAAGAAAAAAAATACTTTTAAAATTAATTAAAAGTGAAATTGTTGAAAAATAAGTTTTTAAGACAAACTTTTAAATGAATCAAGTATTTTTCCAGAATCTGGATCAATATAATATTCATATTCAAAATAGTTATAATCAAAACTTACTTCATATGTTGTTTTTTTGTATCTTACTTTATATTCTAATTCGATATCTAAATCTATGATATTATTTTTATCTATCTTTAAATCTTTTAAAGCTATATCTAAAGCTTCATCTCTTGATATTTTTTGATTACTATTATTTTCAACATTTTCGTTATTATTGTTATTATTTACTTCAGAATTATTGTATTTATTCTCGTTTAAGTATTCATATTTATCTTCTAAAAATTCATTTTTTAATCCTAAATAAATTACTGCTATTAGTAACAAAATAATAACGATAGCAAGTGTAATAATTATAATATTTTTGGTTTTATTTTCTTTCATATTAAATTCCTTCTTTAATTAAATTATATCACTTTAAATAAAAAAAGAAATAGAAGAATTTAATTGCTGTAATTTCTTTCTTTGTATTATAATATTTACAAGGGATATTATGAATAGAAATGATGTTATAAAATATGTTAAAGAAAAATATAATACCAAAGTAGAGTATTTATGGCTTAAGTATCCTAAATATGGAGTATTAAGACATCAAAATAATAAATGGTATGGTATTATTATGAATGTTCCTAAAAATAAACTGGGTTTAGATGGTAATGATGAAATAGACATTATTGATTTAAAATGTGAAGTAGATATGATAGGTAATTTAAGAATGAGTGAAGGATATTTACAAGCATATCATATGAATAAAGAACATTGGATAAGTGTTATTTTAGATGGTAAAGTAGATAAAGAGCAAATTAAAAATTTAATAGATATAAGTTATGATTTAACAAATAAGTGAGGTATATATGAATAAAAAAAAAATAATAATTATAGTTATAATAATTTTAATTCTTTTATTAGGAATATATTTATATTATGAAGATAATTATTTAAAAGTAAGTAAATATGAAATAAATGATAATAATTTACCAAAAAGTTTTAATAATTTTAAAATAGTTCATATATCTGATTTTCATAATACTAAGTCAAAAAAATTAACCAAAGATATAGTTAAAAAAATAAAATTAGAAAAACCAAATATTATAGTTGTAACTGGTGATTTAGTAGATTCAAGAAGAACTGATATCGAAGTATCTTTATCATTTATTAAAAAGATTATAGATGTATCTCCAATATATTATGTAATTGGTAATCATGAAACTAGATTAGATAATATGGATGACTTAATTAAAAAATTAAAAGATATTGGGGTAATAGTTTTAGATAATAAAGTAGAAACTATTGAAATAAGTGATGAAGTTATAAATATTGTTGGTTTAAATGATCCTAATTTATATAAAGTTAAAGATTATGAAAAATTAATTAATAAAAATTTAAATAATATTGATTATGATAAAAATAATTACACAATATTATTATCACATCGTCCGGAACTATATGATACATATGTTAAAAATAATGTTAATTTAGTATTTACTGGTCATGCTCATGGTGGTCAAATTAGAGTACCATTTATTGGTGGCTTATTTGCTCCAAGTCAAGGTGTGTTTCCAAAATATACAAGTGGAACATTTAAAGATAATAATACCACTATGGTAGTTAGTAGAGGTATTGGTAATTCTCTTTTCCCATTTAGAGTAAATAATAGACCAGACTTAGTTGTAGTTACTTTAAATAACAAATAAAAAAATCATCGTTTTGATGATTTTTTATATACCATAAATTAATTTTCACAATGATGATCACAATGTTCACAATCGTGTTCATCACTATTAGTATCTCCTTCAACATAACTTATAGCACTAGTTGGACAAGAAGCAATAGCATTTCTTGTTGCATCTCCATCAATATTTTCGTTACTAATTACTTCAGAAT
>CANRQF010000078.1 GCA_947632715.1 uncultured Bacilli bacterium
TTTATATAACTAATTAAATTATTAAAAAAAATATCTAAATCTTTTTTATGAGCTCTAACTCCAAATTTTTTATAATAGAATATTTTATAATAATAATATAAATTATCAAAACCTTGATTAAACATATTATAATATTCAATGTTATTATTTATTTCTTTTTGTAAATCTTTATTTAAATTATGTAATACATCTTTTCCAAATTTATAATGAGTATAAACAGTAGGCATACTTATCACCACCTATATTATAGCAAATTTCACTTATTTATCACGAAAATAATATAAATTTAACAATAAAAAAAGATACATTTATAACGCTTCTTATGATATAATTTTAAATAGGGTGAATATTATGGGGTCTAAGACATTTAAAACACTTGATGAACAAATAGAAATATTGAAGCAAAAAGGATTAGAAATAGATGACATAGATTATGCTAAAGAAGTACTTTTGAGAGAAAATTATTTCTTTATAAGTGGTTATAGACATTTATTTTTAAGACCAGATGGAAGTAGAAAATTTATAAGTGGTACCAATTTTCGCGAAATATATGGTCTATTTAACTTTGATCGTCAACTTAGAAATATCCTTTTTAAAAATATTTTAATTGTTGAAAACAACTTAAAAAGTATTCTATCTTATGTTATGAGTAAGAATCATGGTTTTAAAGAGCAAAATTATTTAAATGCTGATAATTTTAATAAAGATTATAATAAGTCACGACAAATAAATGATTTGCTTAGAAAAATGAAAAGACAAATTAATGTTAATGGCAAACAACATGCTGCGACTAGCCACTACATAACTAATTATGGTTATATTCCTTTGTGGGTAGTTGTTAAAGTATTATCATTTGGTATTGTTGGTGAGTTATATTCAGTACTGCAAAAACAAGATCAAGAAGAAATGGCTGATATCTATGGAATATCAGTAAGAAATTTAACTGATTATTTTCCAATATTAGCAAATTATCGTAATTTGTGTGCTCATGAAGATTTATGTTTTAATAATAAAACATATAAAAAAATTGAAAATACTAAGTATCATGATATTTTAAATATTGAACAGAATGAAGAGGGAGAATACATCTATGGTACTAATGATTTATTTGCTATTATAATTATTATGAAACAAATATTAAAATCTGAAGATTTTATATTAATGATGAATGAAATTAGCTATGAATTAGATATTTTAGATGGTAAAATAGATACTATTCCTATTAATGTTATATTAGAAGCAATGGGATTCCCATTAAATTACAAAGAGATTGTGAGGATGGATTAAATGAAACAAGGTGCAAATCAAAAAACAAAAATAGTAGTATATACAATATTTATATTGTTATTAGGAGTATTTTTAACTTATGGCTTTATATATAAATTTCCTGCTATATTTCAAGAAACAATAACTAAAATAGAAAAAGATGTTACTGTAACTGATGCTGGTATTGCTGATGCAGTTGAAAAAGTGTATGATTCAGTAATAATTGTATCTACATATAATGATGATACTTTATATGCATCTGGTAGTGGTTTTGTATATCAAAAGGATAAAAATAAATTTTATATTATAACTAATCATCATGTTATAGCAGATGGTAATAATTTTAAAATTACTTATTCAGATGGTACAGAAGAAGATGCTGAATTAATTGGCAGTGATGAATATGCTGATGTTGCTGTTTTAAGTACTAAAGCAAAAGATGATATTAATGTAGTTGATTTAGGAACTACTGAATCACTTAGAGTAGGTGATACTACATTTACAGTTGGAGCACCACTTGATTATGCTTATTCTTGGACAGTTACAAGAGGTATAATTTCTGGTAAAGAAAGATTAGTAGAAGTTTCTTTAATAGATAGTATAGATACAGACTATGTAATGAATGTTTTACAAACCGATGCTGCCGTTAATAGTGGTAATTCAGGTGGACCATTATGTAATGCTAATGGTGAAGTAATTGGTGTCATATCTGCTAAAATAAAATCTGAGGGTGTTGAAGGTATGGGCTTTGCTATTCCAATAGAATTAGTAAAAGAAAAAGCTGAGCAAATAATAAATGGTGAAGCAAGTACTTATCCATATTTAGGAGCATCTATGATAAGTGTTGAAACAGCAAGTACAAATAGGTATTATTATAATTTTGTTAATAAATATAAATACACTACAGGAGTTATTTTAGTTGATATCGAAAAAGGTAGTGCCGCTGAAAAAGCTAAACTTGCAAGTGGAGATGTTATAATAAAAATTAATGATAAAAATATTACTAATGTAGCATATTTAAGATATGAACTTTATAAATATAAAGTTGGAGATACTATTAAGATTACTTACTTAAGAGAAGGAAAAGAACAAACTACATCTGTTAAATTATCATCATCTCTTAAAATGAGTTAGGTGATTATGAAAGAGGCTACACCTTTAAAGAGATTAGGAGCATATTTAGTAGATTTGCTCTTAGTTTCTTTTGTAATAAGTTTAGTAATTAATATTAATGTAATTAGTAAGTATTATGATAAATATAATAAATCTTATGAAGAATTTAATGATTTAATTGTTAAATATCAAGATATGGAATTAGATGATGCATTTAGTGAAGAAGTAACTAGTATTTATTATAAAGTCGCTAAAAATAGTGTTGTTAATAATATTGTAGTTATAGTAGTGGTATTATTATATTTTGGTGTATTTCAAAAATTTAATCATGGTCAAACAATTGGTAAAAAATTAATGAAAATTAAAACTATAAATAATAATGATAAAGAAGTTAATTTATTAAATCTATTATTAAAATATTCAATGTTCTTTTTGCCTGGTATTGGTAGTGTTATTATTTCTTTACTTAGTAGTATTTTAGTATATGTATTAAATTCTTATATTTATATGTTAGTAATATTTAATATTAATTTTGTTGTTATTATTATAAGTATTGTATCTTATATAATGATATTAACAAGAAATGATCATAAAGGATTACATGATATTATATTGAAAATAAAAGTTGTAAATGAATAGTTTTAAATTATTCATTTTTTCTTTTATAATTTACAATATTTTGATAAAATATTGTAAATGGTGATATTATGAAAAAATTTTATAAGATTATGGAAGAAAAAATTAATTCAGCTTTAACTTCTTGTGGTTATCAAGATAATGATGTTGTCGTTTTTGAAAGTAATAGAAAAGACTTAGCAGATTATCAATATAATGGGGCAATGAAGATGGCTAAAGAATATCATAAAAGTCCAGTAGAAATTGCTAATGAGATAATTAATAATTTAAAAAATGATTCCTTTTTTAAAGAAGTATCAGTAGCAGGACCTGGTTTTATTAACATGCGTATTAGTGATGAAGCCTTAATTAATTTTACTAATATAGATGATTATCAATATGAAAACAAAGATCAATTAATCTTTTTAGATTATGGTGGTGCTAATGTTGCTAAGTGTTTACATGTTGGTCACTTAAGAAGTGCTAATATAGGTGAAGCCTTAAAAAGATTATGTGAATATATGGGTTATAAAACTATTTCTGATACTCATTTAGGAGATTTTGGTAGACCTTTAGGACTAGTTATTTTAGAATTATCTAAAAGATATCCTGAGTGGGTTTATTTTGATAAAGAATATAATGGTGAATATCCAAATGTACCAATAACAAGTAGTCTTTTAGAAGAAGTATATCCATATGCATCTAGTAGAGCTAAAGAAGATGAAGAATATTTAAAAGAAGCTCAAACTATGACAAAAAGACTACAAAATAAAGAAAAAGGTATATATGATTTATGGCAAAAAATAATGGAAGTATCAAAAACGGACATAAAAAAAATATATGATCGTTTAAATACTAGTTTTGATTTATATAAAGGGGAAAGTGATGCTGAATTTATTGTTCCAGAAGTACTTAAATATTTAGATAAGTTAAATATTGTAGAAGAAAGTGAAGGAGCTAAAGTAATTTCCGTTAAAGAAGAAGATGATAAATTAGAAATACCACCAATGTTACTTATAAAAAGTGATGGAGGATACTTATATAGTACAACTGAACTTGCTACTATTTATGGAAGGATGAGAGAATATACACCTGACGAAATTTGGTATGTAGCTGATAAAAGGCAAGAATTACATTTTACTCAAGTTTTTAGAGCAAGCAAAAAAGCTAATATTACCACTGATAATACTAAACTTGTTTTTGTAGGTTTTGGAACAATGAATGGTAAAGATGGTCGTCCCTTTAAAACCCGTGATGGTGGGGTAATGCGTCTTACTGATTTACTTGATCAAGTAAAATTAGAATGTTTAAAAAGATTAAATGATGATATGGATAATAGAGATGAACTTGCCGAAATTATAAGTATGTCTGCCGTTAAATTTGCTGATATGTTACCTAATAGAGAAACTGATTATAATTTTGATATAGAAAAATTTTGTGATTTAGAAGGTAAAACGGGGCCATATATTTTATATTCAGCGGTTCGTATGAAATCGATATTGAATAAAGCTAAAGAGAGTAATATAGAATATTCAAACTTAAAGAAAATAGCTAATGAATATGATAGAGATGTTATTATTACTTTAAATAATTTAGATTTAGCATTAAATAATGCTTTTAATTCTAAATCTTTAAATGAAATTACGGAATATCTTTATCGTTTAACAACAACATTTAATCGTTTTTATACAGAAAATATTATCTTAAAAGAAGAAGATACTTCTTTAAGAGAATCATGGTTATATTTAACTAGTATTGTTTATAAAGTAACAAGTTTATTATTAGATATACTAGCTATTAAAATACCTGAGAGAATGTAAAAAAGTCCAAAA
>CANRQF010000079.1 GCA_947632715.1 uncultured Bacilli bacterium
ATCATATCACCCTATATTCTATTTAAAATTATAGCATACTTTTTTCTATATTAAAAGATTTTCTTTTTATTTGACATGTTTAACAAGAAAAGAGCCCTAGGCTCTATATCTATATAAACATTATATAATGTATTTTATTTTATGCTAATTATTTATATAGTTTCATTATTATGGTGCATAATTTTTAATCATTATTTTATTTTTTTTAACCTTAAATCTTATTGTACCATTAATATCTGTCCGATAAATTTTATGATTTTTTAAATTTTCAATTACCTCTTCATTAGGATGATTATATCTATTATTTCTACCTACCGATATAATCGCATACTTGGGATTAACTTTATCTATAAATTCTTTACTACTACTCGTTTTACTGCCATGATGGCCTACTTTTAAAACATCAATATTATTTAATTCATATTTTTCTAATAAATAATTTTCAACTTTAGTAGAGGCATCCCCCATAAATAAAAATTGATAATCATATATTTTAATATAATTAACATTTGAACTATCATTTTCACTTGGAAATTCATTATGATTTAAGAAATATAAAGTTTTATTATTAATATTTAGATTATTAATACAACTAGAAAATGAAATATTTTTTGCTTTTAAATTTTTAATTAACTCTTCTTCTAAATCATTATATTCTCCACAGTTAAAGATAACTTTTTTTACTTTGAAATTATCAATTATATAACTTCCATCACCCATGTGATCATAATCACCATGCGTAATAATTAATGTATCAATTTTATTAATACCAATACTTTTTAAAAACATTAAAGTGTTACTACTAATATGATAACTAAATATCCCACCTGTATCAATCATTATTACTTTATTCTTATAAGGTGTAATAATGAGACTACTATCCCCTTGCGAAACATCTAAAAAATAAACATAATAATTATTATCAAGTTTATATATTAATTTATTCAAAATTATTATTAATATTAAAAAAGATAGTATTTTTTTCTGTTTAGTCTTATAAAAAATATATATAATAATATAGTAAATAATTATTAAAACAATTGGTAATTTAGGAATATTGACCATTAATTTACCATAAAAGAATAATTTATTGGTTGCTTCTAAAAAGTTAATTAAAATATTGACAAAGAAAGATAACTTCGGAATGAAAAAACATAACAAAATGGTTGGAAATATTATAAGAGAAATAAATGGTACATAGAAAATATTTAAAAAGATACTCAATAAATTAATTTCATAATTATTATTAATAGTTATAGGTAAACTTACGATAAAAGATAAAAGACTTATTTTAAATATTTTCCCAAAATAATTACCCTTTAAATTTTCTTTATTTAAAATAATTGCTAAAGTAATTATAAAAGAATAAATAAAACCAATATTATATATCTTAAAAGGATTAAATAATAAAATTATAAATGCCGTTAAAATTAAAATAGATAAGTTATTTAAATCAAAATTAAATCTTTTATTGATATTATTTATTATATAGAAAATAACTGAACGCATTACGGAAGCACTAAAACAAGTTATAAACATAAAATATAATAAGAACATACTAATAATTACTTTTTTAAATTTAAATTTACTAAATAATTTATTTAAAATTAAAATAAGTAAACTAATATGCATACCAGAAATAGCAAATAAATGCCATATACCATTGGTTCTATAAATATTGTACATACTTTCATCTAAGTAATTTTTATCACCAAGAACAAATAAATTTAAATATACTTTAACATTATCACTATAATTATTAATTCTTTTTATAATATAATTCTTTATTTTATAAAAGATATTTTCATCTTTTAATATTTCTATTTTACTGACATTATAATTAATATATATTTTATTATTATATAAATATTTTTTATAGTTAAATGTATTAGGAGTAGTATTGTTATATAAATTACCTTTTTTCCCATAAACTTTTATTTTCTTCCCTAATAAATCACTATTTGTAAGATCACCATAATACACACATTTAATTTTTTCACTACTCTTTAAGATAAAAGATACTTTATCATTTGAAATATCTATGTCAGTAACTATACCATCAATAAACGTAAAATTATTTATTTTAGTTTCATACTTTATAATTTTAGTAAATAGGATAACATAAAATGTAATAAAGAAAAACAACAAAACATAAAAGTATTTAGATTGTAATATAATCTTTAATCTTTTCATATATGGCATCTCCAATACCACTTACCTTTTTTATTTCTTCAATTGATTTAAAGCCACCATTTTGCTCTCGATAAGCAATAATTTTGTCCGCCTTAGCATCACCAATACCACTTAGTTTAGTTAACTCACTTTTAGTAGCTAAATTAATATTTATCTTTTTATTTAAATCTAAAGTATTATTGTTTACATCTATATTTGGACTATCAACTGATTCTTCTTTTGCATTATTTACTTCTTCATTATTAACGTTTGAATCATCAGGTAATATTTCACTTTTCTTTTCTTCTGTACATATACTTATATCATAACTTGGGCATATACAAGTATTCTCTACTTTCTTATTAGTAGACTTTTTAAAATCATCTTTATTATAAATAAAAACAACTAATTCTTTAGACACCTTTTTACTTAAATTAATATTATCAGTATACGCTGATTCATTTAAACCACCTGCTAATGAAATAACATCATTTATTATATTATTATTATTTACTTCATAAACACCAGGATTTTTGACCTCACCTTTTATTTCCACAAAAAAAGATTCATCTTCGCTACTACTATCACATATAATTTCTTCTTTTTCTTTTACTTCAAAATCTTTAACTTCACAAGTACATTCTTTGTTAAAATATAGATAAATTAATACTAATATACTAATAATAAAAATTATATTACTAATAATACTAATAACTAAAATAAGCATTTTTCTTTCTTTAATATAATCTAAAAAAAGCATTTAAATTCCTCCTTTCACTTTATATATAAGGAGTATCTAAATACTTTCCTTTAATGTATTTTATTCAGTTTCATTTTCATATGCTATTCTTTCAACGACAAACAACATAAGAACAAAATTAAGAGTTGATGATCCACCATAACTCATTAATGGTAAAGGAACACCCGTTAAAGGTAATAATGCTAACATACCTGATAAATTAACAATTATATGAAATGTAAATAACCAAAATGTTCCATAAGCAAGGATTGAATTTCGTAAATTTTTAGTGTTTTTCGCAATAATTAATATTCTCATTAACATAATGGCATATAAACATAAGACAAAAATACCCGTTATAAGTCCTAATTCTTCAACAAGAATAGCAAAGATAAAATCAGTATGGCTTTCTGGAAGATATAAAAATTTTTGAGTACTTTTACCAATTCCAACTCCAAATAAACCACCATTGTTAATGGCGATAAAACCATTACAAACTTGATATCCTGTTTCATCTGTATATCTTTGACAAGGATTACGGAAATTAAAACGACTCATTTGATCACTATTTAATATTGATGAACCACTATAAAGGACTAAAACCCCAACTACAACTGCACCAATTCCCAAAATCGTCAATATTTTTGGTAAGTTACTCTTTATCATTGGTACAGAAATAAATATACAAAAAGATATGGCAAGTAAAATAAGAGCACTACCAAAATCAGGTTGCATTGCTATTAAAACACCCATAAATAAAGCAATAGATACAGGTATAAAATATAAATATAAATTTTTAATTTTGTTCTTTATTAAAGAATTATAGAAAATAGCCATAAATACAATAATAGCTGATTTAGCAAATTCACTAGGTTGAACACTTAAACCAACAACTGGAATATAAAACCAACTTTGCGTATGGTTGGTAATTTTACCATAACCAAGTAGTAATATTAAAGCTGTAATTACACCACCTATATAAAGCCATGATAATTTTTTATAATATTTAGTAGGAATATGTAAAATAATAAAACCACCAATAAAAGCAATAATGAAAAAGATTAATTGTTTGACAAAAAAGTATATAGTTGGTTTATTATATCTTAGTATTGCTGCTACTGAAGATGAAGAAAAAACCATTAAAAGACCGATACTACTTAATAGTATCATAATTATAAGTAATGGCTTATCAATTTTAGCTAATATCTTTTTCATAATATCTTTCCTATAACTAATAATATCATAAATATTAAAATATAAAAATAAATTATGAAATTTTTAATGTCAAAATGTGACTAAGATTAATAAAATATAATAGATACATAAAGGAGGTATAATATGTATTATTACGGAAATAATGGTTACTATGGTGGTAACTATGCTGGTACTCCTTGTAGTGGTGGTGGCTATGCTGGATACACAAGCGGTTATGGTATAGGAGCAGCAATATGGATTGTATTATTTATTTTATTAGTCATTATAATTGGTGCTGGCTGGTTTAATGGTAATAATAACAATAACTTTAATAATTAAGGAGTTTACTACTCCTTTTTTTCATTTTATAAACATTTTTATAAAATGAGCATCTACTCAACATGATAGATGCTCAAAGCAAAAAAAATTGGGTTAAATCATCTAACAATTTAAATAGATGTCTCTTTATTATGTCCTATTAATTAGAAGAAATAAAATAAATTTTTTCTTTCTTCAATAAGATTATATACTAATTGGATTGATAAGTTCAATCAAAAATTATATTTAACAATTTCATATTATGAATAAATTCCTTTGTTAAAAAAAGTACGAAAAATAATAGGTTTAAAGAAGTTTAAAAAAAGAGAACGCACCGAAAA
>CANRQF010000080.1 GCA_947632715.1 uncultured Bacilli bacterium
GCTTCTTCAGCAAACATAATACATAATTCGACATTTTTGGTACTTAATATACCTTTTTCTAAATCTTTTAAATTAGCTTTTGAAAGATCATTAATATTCATAAATACACCACCTGTAAAAATATTATAGCATTAACGAATATTTTGTGTAAACAAAAAGATAACTTTTTATAAATGATTAAGCTATCTTTTTAATGTTCTTTGTCTATTTTCTTCTTTTTTTATCTCTTTGTTTAGCTCTTTTTCTAATTTTTTTAATTCTTTTACATTAGCACCTATAACATATCTAGAAAATAGCCAACATCCATAACGACGATCACTAGGTTCAATACTATCATCATATAAAACTTGTTCTAATGCATTAATATCTGCTCCATCTACAAAACGTGCAAATCTATAACATAAAAGGAAATTTTTGCTTTCCATAACTATTTGTTGTAAAACTTCTTTATTAGCTCCTTTTATATCACAAGCAAACCAACAACACCACTCAGCATCTTTACTTTCAATAACTACTTGTTGTAAAGCTTCCTTATTAGCACCTTTTATATCTCTTGCAAACAAAGTACACCATTTTGGATTTTTACTTTCAATAACTATTTGCTCTAATGCTCCAATATTTGCTCCTTTAACACTTAATCCAAATTCATAACATAACTTTGGATTATTTGAATCTAATACTACTTGTTCATAATCAGTAGCATCAATAATTGTTCCATCTCTTTTAGCTTCTTGTACAAACCAAACATATAAAAAAGCATTTTTGGTACTTAGTATTATTTTTCCTATTTCATTTATTTCTTCATCTGTTAAATCCATAAAATTCATAAATCCACCACCTGTAATTTGTATTATAACATTAATAATTTTTAATGTAAATAAAATTAATAAAATTAGATATGTAATGGTTCAATATCAATTTCTAAATTAACTTTATTATCATTTATATAAATACTGTCTAAATATTTTAAAGCAGGTATTAGCTTTTCATCAAAACGATATTTAACAACAATTTGAAAATGATAATTATTATTAATTCGAAAAATATTTGCTGTAGTAGGGCCTAATACAATTGTCTCTTCTTCTACTTCCCTTTTTAAATAATTACCTATTTTCGTAGCATTTTCTAATGCTAAATTATAATCACCTGATATTATTTTTAATCCAACTAAATAATAGTATGGAGGATATTTAAGCATTCTTCTTATATCCATTTCATATTTATAAAAATTATTAAAATCATTATCTTTAACATAATTTAATACTTGGTTATCAGGATTATAAGTTTGAATTAAAACATTACTTTTTAGTCCACTCCTTCCTGCTCTACCACTGGCTTGATATAAAAGAGCAAAAGTCCTTTCATTACCTCTAAAATCTGGTACATTTAATGATGTATCAGCATTAATAATACCTACTAAAGTAACATAGGGAAAATCAAGACCTTTACTAATCATTTGAGTTCCTAGTAAAATGTTATATTCTTTATTTTTAAAGCTTTCAATTATTTTTTCATGAGCACCTTTTTTAGAGGTAGTATCTTGATCCATTCTAATTATTTTAGCTTCTGGTAATATTTTTTGTAATTCCATTTCTACTTTCTCTGTGCCTAAACCTAAATAAGTTAATGATTGTTCATGACAATTGGGACATGTATTCGATTTTTTAATAGTATAACCACAATAATGACATCTTAAATTATCAGTTGATTTATGATAAGTAAGAGTAATATCACAATTAGGACATTTATATGTATAACCACAATAAGAACAATTAACTGTAGTTGAATAACCCCTTCTATTTAAAAGTAAAATTACTTGTTCATCATTATTTATTACTTCTTTCATTTTATTTATTAATTCATCACTAAAAATAAAATTACCTTTTTTAACTTCTTCCATCATGTCGACAATTTTAACTGTCGGTAAACTAGAAGAACCAACTCTTTTCGTTAAAAATAAATGTTTATACACGCCCTTAATTGCTCTAGCTCTTGTTTCTAAAGTCGGGGTGGCACTACCTAAAACTAAAGGAATATTATAATATTTGCATCTTTCCTTAGCTATATCAATTGCGTTATATCTAGGCATATTATCTTGTTTAAAAGAATCACTATGTTCTTCATCAATAATAACGATACCTAAATTATTAAAGGGAGCAAAAATAGCACTTCTAGTACCTACTACTACTGATACTTCACCTCTAATTATTTTTAAATATTCATCATATTTTTCTCCACTAGATAAAGCACTATGTAAAATAGCTACTTTACTACCAAACCAATCATAGAAACGATTGACAATTTGAGCTGTTAATGTAATTTCTGGCACTAACATAATTGCCGATTTACCATTCTTTATTACTTCATTTATTAAATTTAAATATACTTCTGTTTTACCGGAACCAGTAATTCCCTCAAGTAAATAAACTTCAAAATTATTAGTATTTTTAATCGTATTAAAAGCATAATTTTGTTCTTCATTAAGTTCGTGTTTAACTAAATTATAATTATTTTCTTTATTAATTCGATACTCTTGTTCTTTAATAACTTTTATTAATTCTTTTTTAACTAAAGCATTAATAACGGCATCACTATAATCTCTTTTAAGTAATTTATCTTTATCTAATAATTCTTTTAATAATAATGTTTGTTTATTTTCTTTTTTATAATTACTTAAATATTCATTAATTTCTTCTTTGTTCTTATTTAAAATAAGATAACTTTTAAAATATTTATAATTAGTATCATTATCTTTTATTTTTAGAGAAGATGGTAACATTGTTTGATATGCTGAAATTAAAGGACATAAAGTTTTTTCTTGTAAATACATACCTAAATTCATTAATTCTTCATTCAATAATAATTCTTCATCCACTATTTGAATTACTTCTTTAAGTTCATATTCACACTCATAAGAATCCATAACATTCATAACAAAACCATTAATGATTTTGGTTCCAAATGGTATTTTAACTTTCATTCCTTTTTTTACTTTACCTTGTAAATCACTAGGAATTATATAAGTAAAATATTTATCTATTTTTTTAGTTGGATATTCAATTAATATTTCAGCGTACATAAATTCTCCTTGTAATAAAATTATAATTTATTTTTTGTAAAAAAGATAGTCAAAATAAAAAGGCAAGATTTAACTTACCTTATTCATAACAGCTTGGATCTTCATCAACTGGATGACAACCATAACCAACCATAGCCACTTGACCATCAGCAAAACCTTTTTGACCATCCATTTCTAAGATTACCCATTGATGAGTATAGCCATTTTCATTAGCATGAGTCATATTTTTAAATCCCATGTATTCAAGTACTAATAATAATGCTCTTGTACAGCCAGCACATGATGCTGAATGAGTAACAAAAACACCATAGGCAGTACGATAATCAAAACCACTTTCTACATGTTGGCTAGGATCATAATTACTGGCAACTGCTTCGGCTGCCGCTTGAACTTTATCAATATCCTTAGTATAACCTTTAGCTAGTATTTCATCCGCTATTTTCTTAGCAATAGCACTAGCTTCAGCATCTTTTTTACAAGCATCAGGATCAGCTTTTTTATAACCACGTTTCTTTAATGTATTGGTAAATGTACAACCAGTTTGGGTACCTGTACTTCCAGAACCACCAGAACTACTACTACCACTAGTTCCACCCGTACTTGGTTTAGTTGTACTCTTGGCTTTTACTGTAACTTTATAAGATGCTTCAGCTCTATTACCATTTTTATCAATCGCATAAACTAATACGGTGTAAGTACCAGCTTTCTTAGTATCTACTGTACTATCAGTTTTAACTTCAATATTTCCTTCAATTTCATCTTTAGCACTAATACCACTAAGTAAATCAATTTTATCTCCTACGGTAATAGTTTTATCTTTTATACCACTTATCACAGGTATTATTGTATCTACAACTTTTAAAGTCATAGTTTTATTATCATTAGTGGTATTAATATTAATAATAATATCTCCAATAGTATCAAAAGTATATTCTTCTTCTACTTTAGCACCATTTATTTCTATATTATAAGTAGTTTCAATATCTAAAGGAGTTATTTCTATGAGATTATTTAAAAAATCTTCATAAGTCCATTTTGTCATATATTCAATCGGAGTATCATAATTTTTTAAAATTATCTCTTCTTTCTCAACGTTAGGTTCTTTAACTTCAAAATTAGAATTACTATTATTATTTTTAATATTAACATTATTTTCTTTAATTTTATTTACTACAAAAGCATAAGCTGTACCACATATAGCCACTATCAAAATAATAACAGCACAAATAGTAATCCATGTATAATTTTTATTATTTATATTATCTTTATTATCTTTCATTTAACTCACCCTATATTTTTATTTTACCCCTCAATAAAAATCTATACAATATACTTAAATACTTTATTTGACAATTTTTAACTATTCAAAAAATTCTTTTAAATAAATTCTCTTTCTCCGGAGTTTGACAGTTAGTGATTTTTAAAATATCTAATTATCCCTTTTACATAAAGGGTTTTATTATGTCAAGTTT
>CANRQF010000081.1 GCA_947632715.1 uncultured Bacilli bacterium
GAAGTGGCTAGTGAAACATATTATTCTATAAATCAATCAGTAATTGATGAAGAAGCTAAATATGATGGATTATATGCTGTATGTACTAATTTAGAAGATGATGTTGAAGAAATAATAAAAGTTAATCATAATAGATGGGAAATAGAAGAAAGCTTTAGAATAATGAAATCAGAATTTAAAGCTAGACCAACTTTCCATTGGACAGAAGAAAATATTAAAGCTCATTTCCTACTTTGCTTTTTATCTTTAGTTATATATAGATATTTAGAAAAGAAATTAGATAATAAATATACAGTTGGTGATATATTAGACACATTAAGAGAAATGAATTTAAAATTAGATAGCAATGATGTTTACTCTCCAAATTATATAAGAACAGATTTAACGGACGATTTACATGAAATTTTTGGCTTCAGAACTGACTTTGAAGCCATTAGAGAAAAAAATTTAAAGAAAATTTGTAAACAAACTAAAAAGTAAAAAACTTACGCATTTTTAAAAAGCAAAGAAAACTCCTTAAACCATTATAAATAAAGGCTTAGGGAGTTTTTAACTTTTAAAAAGTGTTTAAGTTGAGATTTTAATACTTTTTTTAAAATATTCAAGCATTAATATAATAACAAACGAATGTATGTAAGTCAATATTAAATAACAAAAGAGCACTAAAAATAAGCGCTCTCTTTTTCGTAGAGTCAACCTCTACACTATTATTATTAACCATCTATTAATTTTTATACATATTATTTTTTAATTCTAACAAGTTTTTCATAATAGGCATTGGTATAATTTGGTGTACCTAATTCAAAATGACTAATACCTTCTTCTTCGATAAAATTAATACCTTCTTTTTGAACTTTTTCTTTATCAAAGGTTACAATGCCATCTGAACGAATTCCTAATAAAAGATAATTCATATAAGCAAGATAATTTGCTAATTTATTTTTACTTATATTATTTACTATATCACTATTTGTAAAAGTAATTTTATCTAAATCACAAATATCTTGTAAATTACTAAAACCATTCTTATTTTCTTGCATAAAGCCAAAATTATTATTTATATATAATTTAGATAAATCATAAATAAATCTTTCTGGTAAATACATTTCTTTTTTGATTAAATCTAATTTATCTCTTTGTAAAAGTGGTACACCAAATATTGGGGCATGTAAAACTATTACTTTGCTTACTCTTTTACTATTACTTGCAAGTGTACCAATCATACCACCATTACTAATTCCCATAATTGTAACATTTTCTAATTTTAATATTTCTAGTGCTACCATTAAAGCTTTAGCAAATAAATCATTAGTAATAATATCTTTATGATTACTATTAATAGGATAATTATATAAAAATATATAAGGAGTATTTATTGCATCATCATATTCAAAATATTTTTGATATTGATAACAAGTATCTTTATTCTTAGAAAATCTATTTTCTAAATATTGGGTAAAACATCCCATTTGTCCTTCAATAAATATAATAGGATCTAATTTATCTTTACCTTCTTCACTTACTCTAATTAATTTAAAAAAAGCATGTTGATAAACAACTTTCATATTTTTAGCATCTAACTCTTTTAACATAATATCCCCTTGAATTGGTATTATACTCATCCAAATAAAAAAGTCAAATTAATGACTCTTATTTTTTAGATACTTTAACAAATCTAACTGTCCGCATCATTTGGGTACTTACTGGTTTATCATAAGCATCTGTTTCTACTTTAGATATTTCTTCAACAGCATCATAACCCGCGATTACTTTACCAAAGGCAGCATAATTACCATCTAAATAACTTATATTTTCATTACTATTAACACAAATAAAGAATTGACTACTAGCACTATTAAAATCATCAGTAGTATCTGGATTTTGGTCATCCTGTCTTGCCATAGATAAAACACCATAATCATGTTTTAAAGTATTTTCAAAACCATTTTCTTCAAATTCACCTTTAATAGTTTCATCACTACCACCCGTACCATTACCTAAAGGATCACCAGTTTGAATCATAAAGTCTTTAATTACCCGATGAAATATTAATTTATCATAGAATTTTTCTTTGACTAACTTTTGAAAATTAGCTACAGTTTCGGGTGCAATATCGGGATATAACTCCGCTATAATAACTTTATCTCTGTTTGTTACAATTTTAACGTAATTAGTTACTTTATCAGTTTCTTCATATGTATAGCCTTCTATTTCACCAGATTCTAAATTATTACTACCACAACCAGTAAATAAAAATAAACATACTAATAAACTTAAAATAATCTTTTTCATATAATCACTCTTTTCTATGAATATTTTAACAAAAAGAAGATGCTAAAATCTAGTCTTAATATTATTAATACATTTTTTTAAAATATTCAAAAGCGACAAAAAAGTAGCAAAAAGCAGCAAAAACATTATTTAGCTTTCAAATATGATCCTCCTGATTTTGTTTTTCCACTTTTATCATCTGTTTTCTTATTTGCTAAATATTATTTTGTTATGTTATTCTCTTTCAAAAATCTTTTTAATAAAAATGTTAAGAAATATGGAAATGTATAAAATTTTCCATTAAAGCCAATATTTTTATTACATAATTTTATACCATATTTTATATCACTATATTTATCACTATCAATTAATTTATTTAAAGATATCGTTGCATTATCATTTGCTTTTACTTCAACAGGAATTAAAGAATTAGCATCTCTAACAAAGAAATCCATTTCAATAGTTCCTTTTTCGTTTTTATAAAAATATAACTTATATCCGTCTTTAACTAACATATCGCTAACAATATTTTCATAGATGGCTCCTTTATAAGTATTAAAATTTTGATTTTTTCTTAAATCTTCTTGGACTTCTTCATCTAAAGATGCAATGAGTAGTCCGGTATCACTAAAATATAGGCGATAATTATCAGGATTATAATTTTCTCCAAGTGGAAGTGAACACTCTGCCATACAATAAGATATATTAACAATACCAGCAGCACTTAGCCATTCCGCTACTCCATTATACTCTCTGTTTCTTGCTCCAGGTGCTATTTTTGATATTTGAAATTTTTTATTTTCATTTCCTAAAAAAACTGCTATTTTATGATAAGCATTTAATATTCTCGCTTTATCAACACCAACTGCATATTTTGCTATATCTTCTTCATAATCTAATAATATTTGTTTTTGCATTGCTAAAACACCACTAAAGTTTTTGTTTTCAATATATTTTGTCACAATAGCAGGCATTCCACCTAAAATCATATAATCTTTAAAAATTAATGACATCATATCATATTCAGTTTTATTAAGTGGATTATTTTCTAGCATATGTTTATACATATCATCTATTTGTTCTTCACTATAGCCCTTGGCCCATAAAAATTCTTCAAAATCAAGTGAATACATTATATAGTCTTGTTTATTGCCAACACTATTTGATTCTATTTCTTGATAATTTATTCCCATCATCGAACCAGATGCAATAACATCAAATCTTTTATCTAAGTTAAATGATTTTAAAGAAGTGGCAGCACTTACACAATCTTGTAATTCATCAAAAAAGATTAATGTTTCTCCGGGAACAAATTCAAAATTATTATTAATTATAGATATATTATGTAAAATATTATCGACTTCAAAGCCATTTGCAAAAATTGTTTTATATTCAGGTTGTAAAGCAAAATTAATTTCAACAAAATACTTATAATTATTCTTAGCAAAATGTTCAATGGCATCAGTTTTACCAATTTGTCGTGCTCCTTTAACAATTAAAGGCATTTTATTAGGATCATTTTTCCAATTAACTAAGAATTTATCGATTTTTCTTTGTAATCTCGGCATTTTATTTCACCTCTAATTATAGATTATCACAAAATTCCGGCCATTTCAACTAAATTTATCACAAAATTCCAACATTTTTTTGGCAATTTTTACACATTTTTCCGAAATTAAAAGATTAATTATCAATTAACTAATCTTTTGTACTCTTTTTCTTTTTTAACTTAACAGCTGTTCCATAGGCAATTATTTCGGCAGCCCCACCCATAACAGCAGAAGAACCATATCTAACATTGATAATGGCATCGGCTCCTAGACTTTCGGCTTCATCAACCATTCTTTTAGTAGCCATTTTTCTTGCTAATGCTATCATATCTGTATAACTAACTATTTCACCACCAACGATAGTTTTAAGACCAGCCATAAAATCACGACCAATATTTTTAGATTGAACAATTTGTCCTTTAACTAAGCCTAACGCTTCTTCTATCTCTTCACCTGGAATATAATCAATATTTACTAGCTTCATCTTCTTCACCTCCTAAAATTTCTTTAATTCTAATAACTAAATTATATAATACTGCTAAGATTGGTAATAATAATATTATCATTAAGAAAATATATATAAACCAAGGCATATTTTCACTTTCCGTAAATTGAAAATAACTAATAACAAATATTAAAAAGATAAATATACCAGAAAATAATAAAGTTGA
>CANRQF010000082.1 GCA_947632715.1 uncultured Bacilli bacterium
TGTAGAAGGAAATATAGAGATAATATATAAGAAGATGTCAGATGTAGAATTTATATTGAGAAGTAATGATAATAATAATACCCTCAGTGATGACATCCAAGCAGGAATGTACCGTTATCAAGGAACATATGAAGAAGTAACAAATAACTATATATGTTTTGGGACAAGTAGTAAAGAAGAATGCTTAAAAAATGAAGATAAATACATGTATAGAATAATAGGTATTACTGAAGATGGACAACTAGAACTAATCAAAATGACAGCATTAAATGATACAGGAGTACAATGGGATAGTTTGTCCCGTAGTGAATGGAATACAAATACCGAAGTTAACGAAAAAACAGTTGATGCCGATGTACCATGGAGTGAAAGTGATTTATATAAAAGATTAAATGGATTATCAGATAATAATGACAACTTATTTATAGGAAACGATACATATGATTATTTGAGCAAAGATTCAATATGGTATAACAAAATAGCTGATACCAATTGGTTAAGCGGCCAACTATATTGGGATAGCAATCGTTTTAAAATTCCTTCAATATATGAAATTGAAATTGGAAAAGAGTTATCAGCCTACTTTAAACAGGTAAGTCCATATTACTATAATGGAGGAACTGAAGCAGTAAATATTGGTGGAGATTACCCAAATAGAAGAACCGAAGATGGAGTATATTGTGCAAAGCAAGATGGTTTAAGTGGACATGTTAATTATGTAACATGTTATAAAACTATTAATGAAGCATTTAAAGATAAAACAACATCAAAAATTGGCTTAATGCATGTGTATGAATTTGATTATTCTGTACAATTTGGAGGAAAGGATTGTTTTAATGATAATGTAGTAGGAGATGAAATTAATATTTGTAAAGCAAGTTGGATGCATTTAAGTAATAACGATACAACATTGAGAGGTAATGCTGCCCATGAATGGACAATGATACGTGTTGCTTTTTACCAAAATGGTGATGGTTTCATTGCTTGGAATGTACGTACTAATGGCTATGTGCACCATAATGGGGTTGCTAGCTATCTTTCTGCCCGTCCAGTATTCTATCTAACACCAGACATAATCATAAAAGAAGGAACAACAGGAACAAAAGATAATCCATATATTATAGATATGTATAAAATGGAAGGCTATATTGAGGATTTAAGTGGAAATAATAATCATGGCAAAAACTATGCCGTTACTTGGACAGAAGAAGGAATAACAACAAGTACAAAAGAAGAAAAAGGTTATATCGATTGTGGTCTTGCTGGTTATAATTTTAAAACTTCAATGACAATGATAACAAGAGTAAAATTTCATGATTTAGTTCCCGGGCAAGAATTTTTTGGTAATTGGGAAGGTACCGGTGGAGGGTTTAACATTTGGTCTAATGTAGGTTTTGGACTATGGATCGATGAAAATAATGTTGGAATAGGTTATGATAAAAATTTAAATTTAAATACATATTATACTCTGGTTGGTGTTTACAATGGAACTGAAACGAATTTGTATGTAAATGGCGAAAAACTAACTAGTGAAAGAAGAATTGGCAATATTGCTCCATCTAGTGCTTCAATATTACTAGGTGCAAACCCTCAAGGTGTTCTAGAACCAATTAATTATTCTTACACCACTTTTACTGATGCACTCATTTTTGATACAGCTTTAACAGATGCAGAAATACAAGAATATTTTAGGGGTGAAATAAATAAAGATAATGTAGTAAAAAACTATGCTAATAACCAAGATAAAAAATTACTACTTTATTATAGATTTATATAGTATAAGAATGATTATTGATAATAATAAAGGTGCTAGTTAATAGCGCTTTTTCTTTTAAATTTTATTAATTTAATGTATTCATTTAAGATAATTTATTATATAATATAGACTTATAAAAAGAGGAATACTTATGAGAGATATTACAAAAGAAATGATTTGCTATTATAAATTAAAAAAATTAGGAATTGATTTTATGGGCTATTATATAACTAAAAATAAGTGTGAACTTTCATTTCATCATTTTTTAATTCCTAAATTTGAATGTAAGTTAAATGATTTGGGTGAAGGTTATTATATATGGAATGGGGTTATCTTAAGACAAAAAACTGCTCATGAGTATATTCATATAATTGAAAGATATGATTTAGATAGATTTGATTCTATTACTAGTGAATTACTTGATCAAAAGATTAAAGAATATATTGATATAGATAATATTAGAAGAATTAATGACATATTAGAAAGTTTTGAAAGAGAATATATAAATAAAACTACTAATGAAGGACATTATATAATCCAAGAAAGATATTTTAATAGAACCTTGAAGAAAAAGATGTTAAAATAATATAAGTGGTATATATGAATATTAAAATAAGAAATGCAGGAGTAACATTAGGTATTAATACTATTTTAGAAGAAGTTAACTTAGATATTAATGATAAAGATAAAATAGCTATTGTTGGCAGAAATGGTGCTGGCAAAACAACATTATTAAGAGCATTAATAGATAATAGTTTATTTGAAAGTGGTGTTGGTGAAGATAAATTTAGTATTACTAAACTTGGTAGCTGTAATATTGGTTATTTAGAACAAGTAGCTTTTTCAAATGAAGAAATAACTTTAATAGAAGAAATTAAAAAGTCTTTTAGTAATTTAATTGAGTTAGAAAATAGAATTAATAATTTATATTTAAAAATGAATGAAAATAATAATGAAAAAGTTATTTTAGAATATACAGAAGCTTTAGAAGAATATAAATTACTAGGAGGATATTCTTATCAAAAAGAGTATGAAAATTTGTTAAATAAATTTGGGTTTACAGAGAGTGATAAAAATAAAAGAATAAAAGAATTCTCTGGGGGAGAAAAAACAAAAATAGCATTTATCAAATTATTATTATCAAAACCTGATTTATTAATACTAGATGAACCCACTAACCATTTAGATATTAAAACTATTGAATATTTAGAAAATTACTTAAAAGAATATCCTAAAACAGTAATTATTGTATCTCATGATCGAATGTTTTTAGATAATATAGTTAATATAGTGTATGAAATAGATTATGGAAAAACATATAAGTATATAGGTAATTATACATTTTATGAGAAAGAAAAAGAAATTAGATATAATAAATTATTAAAAGATTATGAATTTCAACAAAAAGAAATAAAAAGATTAAGAAGCATTTATGAAAGATTTAGATTTAAACCAACTAAAGCTAGTATGGCTTTAAGTAAACTTAAGCAAATAGAGAGAATGGATTTAATTGAAAAGCCTAGAGAAACAGATTTAAGAACATTTAGAACTAATTTAAATGAGATAACTAAGACAGGTAAATTAGTAATGAATATAAAAAATTTAAGTATTGGTTATGACAAAGTATTAGCTACCCTTAATTTAGAAGTATTAAGAGGAATGAAAATTGGTATAATTGGTGAAAATGGTATAGGTAAATCAACATTACTTAAAACATTATATAGTCTTATAAAACCACTTGCTGGTGAAATTGAAATGGGTATTAAGCTTAATATTGGTTATTTTGATCAAAATTTAGCAATGCAAAGTAATGATAATACAGTTATTGAAGAATTTAGAAATTATTTACCAGAGTTATCATATGAACAAGCAAGAAGTGCTTTAGGATCATTTTTATTTAAAGGTGAAGATGTCGATAAAAAAATTAATGTTTTAAGCGGAGGAGAAAAAGTAAGATTACAATTGTGTAAAATACTTTATAATAAACCAAATGTTTTATTACTTGATGAACCCACTAATCATATGGATATAATTGGTAAAGAACATTTAGAAGATATTTTAAAAGAATATACTGGTACTTTAATATTTGTATCTCATGACAGATATTTTGTAAAGAAAGTCGCTAAAGAACTATTAGTATTTGAAAATAATAAAGTAGTTTATTATCCATATGGCTATAGTGAATATGAAGAAAAAAGAATAAAAAATATTGATATAAAAGTAGAAAATAAAGTAAAGAAAAATGAAAAAGTAAATAATTATAATTTGAATAAACAAATTAAAGAATTAGAAAGAGAAATAACTAATAAAGAAAAGAAATTAGATACTTTAAAAGAAGAATTATTTAAAGAAGAAGTATATACAAATTATGAAAAAAGTTTAGAAATTAATAAATTAATAGAGAGTACCCAAAAAGAATTAGATAAATTATATAAAGAGTGGGAAGATATGAATAATAAAGTTTAAAACTTTTT
>CANRQF010000083.1 GCA_947632715.1 uncultured Bacilli bacterium
CATATAAAAACAGATAGAAAATTTTGTATATTTCTATCTGCCTATATTTAGTTCATACCCAAACTTTCGGAAGAACCAACCATTTCTAACATCTCTTTTTTATTTTATAAATCAATGGTATATGGATCTGTTTTACTACCTTCAGTATTTGATATTTTGATATCAGATTTTAGATAGAAAACTGGACGAGCTTCACAACTGCTGTTCAGCTGGGTTTCGCCATCTAAAGCACCACTCGGTAATATCTTCCAGTTAGAAATGACTGTGTAATAGGGACCGTATCTACTTATTAAACAGTCATATGATGTTCTAGCCATTCTGTCTTTGTTTATGTATATCCATGAGGTTACAGCATTAGTATAACTTTCTGGTTTTCCTCCTGGATAAGCATATAAATAATCGTGTGCATATTGTAATCCTACTTTGGCTTCTATATAATCTGTAAATTGGCTCTCTATTAAATATGCATTATCTCCATTATAACTTTCCAACTCTTTAGAATCTCCATATTTCCAGTTGTGTGTATTTATTATACTTTCCCATGTACTTCTACTTACTAAATAATCATAATAAGTGTTATTTATAAATATGTTTGATTCCCCCCTATTACCAGTTCCTATTCCTGTACAATTTGCATTACCTGTTTTACATAATCCGTTTAATCTATTAAACAATGTTGAAAGAGGCCATGTACATTTTGAGCCATCATTTTCACAATCATTTTTCTTATATTTATTATTCCATGCAAACTTATATGATGCGTTGTCTTCCTGTACTCCTGTTTCTTTAATTAATTTTAATTGTCCATCTGGAGTTATTCCTATTATTCGATACATATATTTATCTATGTTACCTGTACATTGTGTTTTATCACTTGTTCCAAAACATATCCAATTATTTACATTATCAGTTCCTTGGTACCTATACATTCCTCCGACTTCATTTGATGTAATATTATCTACTGCTCCTATTACACTCTTCTTATTTGTCATACATGTTCCCATATTTGTTTGGCCATCACAAAATTCTCCTAATGAAATAGAAATAATATATGGATTATCTTTTTCTCCTGTTGTTCCTTTCTTTAATACAATATCAGTTGTTAGGTAGAATACTGGACGAGCTGAAAATTGTTCAGTTAAAATATTGTCACTTATATTTCCAAGAGTAGTAATAAACCAACTCAAATATTGATTATTATTATAATCAAAGCCATTACGAGTAATAGTCCATTCATTAGTAGCATAACCTATATTATTTGTATCATTATGACTTAAATGCATCCAACTAGCTTTACATACTTCTCCACCATTTTTATAAGTATCTTTCTCTGAATCCCATATATTATCTGAAAAACAATTAAAGCCATCTCTTTGTACTGAATAATCATAATCATATAAATGCATAATTCCAATTTTAGAATTTATGTTTTCATCAAACTGTTTAGTAATAGTTTTATAACAAATTACTCTACCTAAATTTGCTATTTTTTCACATATAACTCCATTGTTTTGTCTTTTAATTATTGAATCATTAGAATTGTCTACTTCATTAAAATCGCCATTATTATATTCATATACGCTTTCTTCTTCATAATAGTTTACTGATGTTTGCCCAGTTTCTATTTGATATATATTGTCTAATCCAAACCAATTAGGGACCCAATACAATGCACCACTTAACCATTCTGTATCTGCTATTTTGTTATACCAATCAGAATTTGAATTTAAATAATCATAAGCGCTATTCCCAATAAACAAATTATCATTATTAATTGATAAACCATTCAATCTTTTGTATAAATCGCTTTTACTCCACGATATATTTGCATTAACTAATTTGTTGTCAATCAAAGAACTTTGAGATACATTATTCCATGGTGTTCCCTCATTATTTAAAGCCGTCATTTTAATAAGTTCTAGTTGTCCATCATCTGTTATTCCTATTATTCGATACATATATTTATCTTCATTTTTTAAGCATTCGTCTTTACTACTTGTTCCAAAACATATATAGTTATTTGTTACTTCTTCATATGATCCTTGATAACGGTACATTCCTGCTTGAATATCTTCACTTAATGTTTTATTATTATCATTTTCTCTTAATACTAATTCTATCTCTGGTATCTTCTTATATATTATCTCTATATTTCCTTCTACATTTGGTATATTTAATTTATAATTATCATATGTATATCCTATACTTGATAATTCTAATCCATCTAATTTTATTGTTAATCTACTTTTTCCATATTGACTTAAGTCTAATTCTAATGTATCTCCCTTTATTATCTCTTGTGGTAAACTATTTGTATCACTTGGAAAGTTTGTATATGTAATTGTATAATATGGTCTAAAGTCAAAGTTTAATAAAATATTATATTTTGTATTATTTTCATCATAACTTCCTTCTCTATACTTTATGGTTATATATATATCTTTTTGTGTTCCTCCCTTTAATATTTTATCTTTTAATTTATAATCTTCTCTTAATGTATATTCTAATTTATCATTTAAGCCATCTATAGTATATATTCCCATATCGACATTACCAAAATTAGTTATTCTTACTTTATATGTTATACTGGAATCTTTATTTGTTAATTCTACTTCACTACTTATATTTTTTACATTATATTCTTCCCAATTTGATACTGAATCAGTATTACTTTCTATACTTATTCCTGTTACTCTTATATCTGCTTGCATTCTTACTTTTACTAGTCCACTTATTTCTAAGTTTCTACTTAGTGTTGAATAACATACTGATATTGTATATATTAGTATTACTATTATTGTACACATTACATACATTATCTTATTACTTTTCTTATATCTCTTATTATACATATTGACCTCTTATTTTATATAAATAATTATATAATACCCCCCCCGAGTGTCAATAATTTTTAGTCAAAAAAGGCACACAAACAAAGTTTTGCGTGCTAGTTTTAAAAGTCTATAAAATAATTTTTTCTTAATATTTTTTAAATATTCTTCTATTATCGCGATGATTTTTTAAGAATGTTTCGAGATTCTCTTTTAATTCTTCATAATCATTAACATGTAAAGTTAAATAATCAACATACTGGGCTTGTAATTCTTCATTGAATAAAACAAATTTACGAGCAAAACAATAAATAAAGAATAAGTTTTGAGAATCTAAAATAAGCTTTCCTAATACATTAATATTGTCATTAGTAAAATCAAGATAAGATAAATTAACCATTGCTCTTTGATTATCATCTAATAAAGCAATTTCTACAATTTTATTATATACTTTGTATTTATCAATATTTTTATAAATTTCTGTTTCATCTCTATTAAAAACATATAAAAATTCTGATATTAAAGATAAATTATTTGAATTTAATATTTCATCTACAATAACATTCTTTAAGTATAATTTATCATTTTCATTTATATTCATTTGATTTATTATTTTTCTAATATATTCCTCTTGATGATAATAAATGGATGTTCCTCCTATACCCTTAGTTAATAAAGATATTATTTTATATTTAGCATCATTATTTATATTACAATCTTTTATAAATTCAGCATATATATAAATATTTAAACTATCATTAGTAGTTATAATTTTATTACCAATAATTTCTAATTCATTAGTACCTATCCCTAAAGGTAATCCTTTTTTGGAAAGATTTGCTATAAATAAACGTAAAGCTAAATAATTATTTAATACTTTATCCATATTTTTTAGTAATCTTTCTTTATTATAACTTTGTAAATATAGAATAGCATCATATATATAATTATTTAATTCTTCTTTAGAAACTATTTCATCTATTACATAACTTTCATTTAAAGTCCCCATTTTTATATAAAGATTGATTAAAGAAAAATCTACCCCATCATCAATTAATTTTTTTACATTAGTATCATTTGCAACAGTACTCATTATTTTTTACCTCCTAATTAAATTCTAACATTTTATTAAATTATTTACAATTAATTATATGAAAAAAAGCAATAATATATTGCTTTTAACGGAAGCCTCCGCCTCCACCTCCTCCACCAAAGGAGCCACCGCCACCACCACTAGATGAGAATCCTCCACCACCAGATGAGTAGCTTTCAGCTCG
>CANRQF010000084.1 GCA_947632715.1 uncultured Bacilli bacterium
TAATGTACAACATTTTAAAAACGAGCAAACCTAGGTAATTAAAGGGATTGTTCGTTTTTACTGTCAAAGTCAAGATAAAAATCTATACAATATACTTAAATACTTTATTTGACAATTTTTAACTATTCAAAAAATTCTTTTAAATAAATTCTCTTTCTCGTTATACCTTTATCTAATTCTTCATTACGCATTTTTAAAAATTCTTTTTGCATAAATTTTGGTAATAAAGAAATATCAATATAAATATTTTTAAATACTTCATCTAAATTGTTTCTAATTGTTTTAAGTTCTTTCTTACTATTTTTATCTATTACTTGATATTTATCATATAAATAATTATATACTATTTCTAGTTTATCATTTAGAATTTTAATATTAAAATAATTAATATAAATTTTATAATTATTAACTTGTTCATTTAATTCATATTTATAAAAATTATCAAATTTAGCATATTTATCGATGATATCTATTAAATATTCTTCTAAATTTGCATAGATAAAGCTTAAAAATGTACCATTAATACTTGGTCTATTCTTTAATTTATTATTTTGATCTTTATAAAATAAAATATAATCACCCATAACAGTACCCATCGCATGAGGATCAATAACAGTTAATTCTTTAGTATCATGATTATAATCCATTATAACGACACAATCTTCATTATACATACTAGCTAATTCTTCATTTGCATTATTACTTATAAGAGCATAATGATAATAATATTCTCTAAATATAGTAGCAATATTATATAAAGATATCTCATTTTTATTAGTATTCATAATATCATCCCTTTTTTCTTGCTATTATATATAATTGTTTTTAAAAATGCAATAAAAAAGAAGTTAATCTTCTTTAACTTCAAAATCTTTAAGTTCTCCATCACTAGATAAAATTTTATTTACTTTCTCAGTAGCGTTATTAATTTTATCTGTACAATTCTTAGCTATTTCCATAGCAGTTGTATACTTTTTAATGGCATCTTCTAAAGGAACATTACCACTTTCAAGTTCCTTTACTAATCCTTCCAAATCTTTTAAATTTTCTTCAAATGTTTTTTCTTCCATAATTATTTATCCCTTCTTCTTTCTAATTTTATACCTTTTTTATTATTTGGTTCATTTAAAATATTATTTATTTCTTCTTCTATACTCATTGATGAAGAATATCTATTATTTATATTTAAGTGTTCTTCATCAGTGTTAATTTGATCCTTAAGTATTTCTATTTCATTTGCTAAATCATCAATTTGAGTAATAACATCATTCTTTTTTATTTGTAATTTATTTAATTCTGCTATTTTATTTTGATGTTTCATTTCTTCCCTATTTAAATCACTCTCTAGCATTTCCAATTTTTCAAGTTTTTTATACATTTCAACTAAAATTTTATTATTACTCATTACTCTTTCCTGAATTAATTTTAAATTATCTTCTTGTGTTTCTTTTAAAAAAGTATTAATCATATCATTATTATTATTGAGTGCATTATTTTTAGCTATAACATTTTCTTTTAATATTTCTAAGTCATTTTCAATTTCTTCTAAATTATATTCTTTCTTTATTTTAGTGTAATCATTATCGAGTGCATATTGTACTCCACTTAATACTGATAATGTTAATGCTCCAAGTTCTAAAGAACATATACCTAATATACTTGCATTTACGAAATCACATAATACATAAATAGAAAGGCTTAAAACAATAATACAAACTATACTTGATGTAATTCCTAATATTTTATATTTTTTAGTTAATTCACGATAATTTTTTAATACATAAGCAATATGTTCTTTTTCATGGATATTATTATTTAAATTATTAATATCATTTTCTAATAATCTATTATTATTTTTTAAATCATCGACTATATTACTAATTTGTTGATTTGTCATCTGTGTCATTATATACCTCTTTAATTTTAGCTTTCATACTTCCCTTAGAAAGCTTGATATCTATTATATCATTTATTTTAACTTCATCAACACTTTTAATCACTTTATCGTTTATTCTAACTAAAGAATAACCATTACTTAAAATATTTAGGGGATTAACAAGTTTTAATGTATTAATTAAATAATCCAAATTATTTCTTTCTTTATCTAATTTTTTTTCAATTATATTATTTAATTTTATCTTTAACTCATTTAAATTATTTAAATTATTTTGAATTAAATTAAGAGGACTTACTAATTTTATTTTATTTAAACATATTTCTAATAAATGCTTTTTATTATCTAAATAGATATTCATATTTTTATTTAAATCATCTGTAAGTTTATCTAGTTTTTGCATCTTTAGTTCATATAAACTCATTGGATTTTTTAAAATATAAGCATTTTTTAAATTATACAAGGCAATGAATTTAGTATTAACTAAATTTTTAATACATTTATTTAATCTTATCTTATATTGATTTAACATATTATTAATATCTAAAATTGTTGGGACAGCCATTTCGGCAGCTCCAGTTGGAGTTGGAGCTCTTAAATCAGCAACAAAATCAGCAATCGTAAAATCAGGTTCATGGCCGACAGCACTTATAATTGGTGTCTTTGCATTATATATAGCTCTTGCAACAATTTCTTCATTAAAGGCCCATAAATCTTCAATAGAGCCACCACCACGACCAACAATTAATGTATCACAATCAAAGGTATCAGCTACTTCAATTTGTTTAACAATATTCGGAGCAGCTTCTCCTCCTTGAACAAGGGTTGGAAATAAAATAGCTTCACATAATGGATATCTTCTTTTAATGGTACTCATTATATCTCTTACAGCAGCACCCGTTGATGCTGTTATTATACCAATCCTATTTGGAAATTTAGGAATTGGCTTTTTATGTTCTTTATTAAATAATCCTTCTTTAAATAATTTTTCTTTTAATTTTTCATACTCTATATATAAATTTCCTAAACCATCTAAATCCATACTAGATACATAAATTTGATAACTTCCACTTGATGGATAAGCTGACACTTTACCTGTAACTAAAACATTCATACCATCTTCAGGAATAAATTTTAAAGTTTTAGCACTACTTTGGAACATAACAGCATTAAGCCTCGATTCTTCATCTTTTAAAGTAAAGTATAAATGTCCACTGGTATGTTTCTTAAAATTAGATATTTCCCCTTTAATATATACTTTATTTAAAAAACTAGTATTATCTAAAATACTTTTTATATAATTATTAATTTCGCTTATTTTTAAATATTTCTTTTCATCCATCATAACTACCCTCATAAACTATGTAAAAATATTATATCATTAATTACTTATAATTTTAAGTTAAATTAAAAAAATAGTAATTTTACTATTCTTTTATAACTTTATCTAAAACAGCATTAATAATTTTTCTTACTTCATCATCACAATATTTTTTGGCAAGTTCTACTGCTTCATTAATAACGACAATTTCTGGAGTATCAGTATATTTTATTTCATATATACCCATTCTAAGAAGTGATGCTCCAACTGCTTCTAATCTATCAATAGTCCAATTAACCATATATTCATTAGCAATTTTATCTATATCTTCTTTATGCGTAATAACACCATAAACTATATCTTTAACAAATTCATTATCTATATCAATATTATCTTTAATTAATTCATCTATATCTCTATTCTTTAATAAATAATATTGATATAAAATAGTCATACATTTTTCTCTTAATTCACTTCTTGTTTTTGCCATTTCCGTCACCACTCGTATAATTATAACACTACTTATTTTAAAATACTAGAAGAAATTAACTAATGTAATTGATTTTTTAATAACAAATAAAAAAGCTTTAAATTAATAAAGCTCATTTAAGTTTATAACCACAATTTACACAGAAGTTTCCACCATTTGTTGGTGTTCCACATTCAGGGCAGAACTTAGGTCCAACTTTTTCTTCTTTTACTTCTGTCTTAGGTGTTTCTTCTTTTTCTTCAGTTTCTTCTTTCTTTTTTGGTAACTCTACATCTTCCCGAGTTTCGCACTTGTGGAAGCAAAAAATCATCAATTAGCCTAGTATTTATAAGGCTTTATGATGATTTTTA
>CANRQF010000085.1 GCA_947632715.1 uncultured Bacilli bacterium
AATTTTAGGTGTTTATCAACATAAAAAATAAGAGATATTTTATTTTTCTCTTATTTTAGCTGTGAATAGTAACAATACTTAATTCATTGTTTCAAATTGACTATTATAAAGTTCTGCATATTTACCATTTAATTTTAATAATTCTTCATGACTACCCGTTTCAATAATATTACCATCTTTCATCATTAGTATTAAATCAGCATTTTTTATTGTAGATAACCTGTGAGCAATAATAAATGATGTTCTTCCTTCCGTTAATTTATCCATTGCTTTTTGAACTAACTCTTCGGTTCTAGTATCAACACTACTAGTTGCTTCATCTAAAATTAAGAATGGAGCATCTTTTATCATACCTCTTGCTATTGTTAGTAATTGTTTTTGACCAAGGGATAAAGATTCATTATCAGAAAGAATAGTATCATAACCATCAGATAAACTTTTAATAAAATGATGAAGACCGACAACTTTACATACATCCTCTACTTCTTTATCAGTTACTTTGGTTTTATTATAACGAATATTTTCTTTAATTGAACCTTCAAATACCCAAGCATCTTGTAAAACCATTATGAATAAATCATGGATATTTTTTCTAGTTAATTCTTTGGTAGATACTCCATCAATATAGATATTACCAGAATTTATTTCATAAAATTTCATTAGTAAATTAACCATTGTCGTTTTACCGGCACCAGTTTCTCCAACAATAGCAATTTTTTCACCAGGTTTAACTTTAACATTAAAATCTTTAATAATTGTTTTATTTTCATCATAGCCAAATTTGACATGTTCAAAGACAATTTCACCTTTAACTTCTTTTTTATCTAATTTTTTAGAAATAGCACTCTCATCACTCATTTCTTCTTCACCTAAAAATTCAAATACTCTTTCACTTGCTGCAGCACATGATTGTAGGCTAGATGCAGCTTGAGCTATTTGGGAAAGTGGTTGAGTAAATAATCTTATATATAACATGAATGCTACAATAACACCAAAATCAATAACGTTATTCATTGTAAGTAATGCTCCCACAATACAAACACAAACATAGCCAAAATTACTGATGAATCCCATAAATGGATGCATTAAACCAGATAAGAAGTTACCTTTTCTCGCATTATCAAATATACGATCATTAATTTCATTAAATTTTTCATTGGCATTATCTACACCATTATAAACTTTCATAACATTATGACCTGAATACATTTCTTCAATATGACCATTTAATTCACCAATTTCATCTTGTAATCTAGCAAAATATTTTTGACTCTTACTAATAATTAAAGTCATAAAGACAAAACCAAAAACACTGGATAATATGGCGGTTAAAGTCATAATACCATTAGTTACAAACATCATAATCGTTGAACCAATCAATAATGTAATAGAACTAACTAAATTACCTAAACTTTGATTTAATGTCATACTTAAAGTATCTACATCATTAGTTACTCTCGACAAAATATCACCATAACTAGTTTTATCAAAATAAGAAAGAGGAATATTATTTATTTTTTCGATTATCTCTTTTCTTAATTGTTTAGAAAATTTATTAGTAACAATAGCCATAATATATTGTTCTAAATAACCTAGAATAGCACTTATTACATAAATAATGATTAAAAAGATAGCTATCTCTTTTATTTTAGATATATTAATACTACCCATTAATCCTTCTGTAATTAAATTAGTTATCTTTCTTAATTTATCAGGACCAATAATCGATAATATAGAACTAATTAAAGCCAGAATTACAGATACTAATACGGGTATAAAATATGGTTTACAATATTTAATTAAATCAAGCATCGATTTTTTAAAATCTTTTGCCTTTTCTTGAGGTCCTCTTCTACCATTACGCATTATTTGTACCTCCTAACTCTTTATTTAATTCACTTTCAGATATTTGCGATAAAGCAATCTCTTTATATACCTTACAATTTTTTAATAACTCTTTATGAGTTCCTATACCAACTAATTTACCTTCATCTAATACTAATATTTTATCAGCATTTTTTATTGTGCCAATTCTTTGAGCAACAATTAAACAAGTAGCATCTTTAGTATATTTCTTCAAGTTTTTTCTTAAATTAAAATCAGTTTTGTAATCTAGGGCAGAAAAAGAATCATCAAAAATATATATTTCTGGATCTTTAGCTATGGCTCTGGCTATCGCAATTCTTTGTTTTTGACCACCAGATAAGTTTGTACCACTTTGAGCTAAATCATAATCTAATTTATTAGGAAGTTTATTGACAAAACTATCAGCTTCCGCAACTTTAATTGCTTCTTCTATCTTTTGGTCAGTAATTTTAGTATGAGAATCACCATAAGCAATATTATCTCTAACAGTTCCTCTAAAAATAACAGCTTTTTGAGAAACATATCCTAATTTATTATTTAATACTTCTTGTTTATATTCTTTAACATTAACACCATCAACTAATACTTCACCTTCCGTTACATCATAAAATCTAGGTACTAAATTAATAAGGGTTGATTTACCAGAACCAGTTGAACCAATAAAGGCAATCGTTTCCCCTTTGCTTGCTTTAAAAGAAATATTTTCCAAAACATATTCTTCAGCATCAGGATATCTGAATGAAACATTTTTAAATTCAACTGTACCTATTTCTTTACCTTTAGTTACATTACCTTCAACAATATGTTCTTCGGTATTTAAAACTTCTAATATTCTTCGGGCAGATACTGATGCTCTTGGAAGCAAGACAAAAATCATAATAAGCATCATAAATGACATTAATACTTGCATAGCATAAGAGGAAAAAACAACCATATCACTAAATAAAGTTATTTTATCTAATAGATTAGCTTCATTAATTAATATAGCACCGATTAAATAAATTGCTAAAGATAATCCAGACATAACTAAAGACATAACTGGAGATAATAGTCCCATAACTTTTTGATTAAATAATTGCGTATTTTTAAGTTCATCATTAGCTTTTTCAAATTTCTTTTGTTGATATCCTTCCGCATTAAATGCTCTAATAACTCTTATACCAGTTAAATTTTCTCTTGTAATTCTATTTAAATTATCGGTTAATCTTTGAACAATCTTAAATTTAGGAAATACTAAACTCATTAAGATAGCGATTGTAATCATTAGGATAACTACTCCAATAAAAGTAGCTAAACTCCAATGCATATTCTTACCAGATATTTTAATAATTGCCCATGTTGCCATTATTGGAGCTTTAATAATTGCTTGAAGTCCCATTGCAATAAGCATTTGAATTTGAGAAACATCATTAGTAGTTCTTGTAATTAAACTACTTGTTGAAAAGTTTTTAATTTCTTCTAAACCAAATTGATTAACTTTTTCAAAAACAGAAGAACGCATTATTTTACCAAAGTAAGATGCAACATAAGAAGCAAAATAACCTACTATAAATGAGGCAATTAAACTACCAAAGGCACATAAAACCATGAAGCCACCCTCTTTTAAAATGGCACTCATCTTACTACCTTCCGTTTGAACTAAAACAGTTATTTGGGACATATAGTCAGGTATTTTTAATTCTAAGTAAACATTTACAGAAATAAAAATAATACATAAAAAAGCATATAGTAATTCTCTTTTACCAAGTTTTTTAAATAATTTTAACATAATCTAATTCCTTTCTATAGTTGTAATAATTATTTATCATTAATTAATATATTACAATAAATTCAAACATTTACTAATTTTATTCTTATATTGTGACAAATATATGAAATTTTTTAGCTTATTTATTATAACACTATTTATTTTAATTTACTATCACCAGTTTTATAATCTATTTCAATACCATCTTGAACATTATATACATAGATATTAAATTTAATACCTTTACCATTATCTTCAATAGACCCGAGTTTGACAGATGAAAAATTACAAAAAGCTTAATTTTTATTGAAATTAGGCTTTTCTTTTGGCACAACTTATG
>CANRQF010000086.1 GCA_947632715.1 uncultured Bacilli bacterium
ATTAAACAAAATTTGCTTAAGACTACTTCCATATGTATAAACCCTTTTTTTATAAAATTATCTTAAAACATATTATTCTATGACAATATATTTCCAAATAACTTTATAGCATTATTGTAACATATTTTTTTAAAATGTACATATAATTTTATTATTTTTTTAATTTTTTTACTAAAAACTTTTCACAATTTTACTTTATAACCATAATCTGGAAATTTTTTTATGGACTTCTACCATAATTATATTAGTTTTAAAAAAAGATATTAAAAAAAGAAGAAATATTTTCTTCTTAATCGATATTAATATATTTCTTCTCTTCTTTAGTTTCTTCTTCATTAATTTTTGGAATCTCTAAATTAAGGGTTCCATTTTTAAATGAAGCTTTGATATCTTCACTCTTAATTGAGTCTCCTACATAAAAGCTTCGACTACATTCGCCAAAGTATCTTTCTCTTCTAACGAATTTACTATCGCTTTCATCTTTACTGTTATCCATTGTCGCAGTTACATTTAAATAACCATCATCGATATCAACTTTGATATCTTCTTTTTCATATCCTGGTAAATCAATTACAATATTGTAATTATCTTTACCTTCTTTAATATCAGTACGCATTACTTTACTTTCATGACTATCAAAGAATGGATCTTTAAAAAAGTCATCCCATAAATCAAAACTATTTCTTCTTGGTATCATCATCATAATATAACCATCCTCTTTCTTTTATAATTATAATACCCGTAAAGTGTAGTTTTATGCCCTTTACATTTTTAATTATAGCACAATTTTTAGCAATTGCAAGTGTCGAGTGCTAATTTCACAAAAAAATCACAAAAAAAGTGTTTAAAGTAAAAACACTAATTTTCTTTATATAATGCAACGCCTTTTAAAGTAGTACTTTCAAATATTTCTTCAATATCATTTTTTATTAATTCTTTATATTTATTTGTAAACACAAAGGTATGTAATTTACCTTCATATAGATTTTTAATACTTTCTTCACTAATCTTTCTTGTTAGAGTTACACTTTTAGAATTTTCTGGATCAACGATTAATAGTTCATATAAATTATCTTCTAATTTATTTATTTCCTTTATTACATAATTTTTTTGAAACTCAGCATCTTGAATCATTTTCTTACCACAGGCCCCATTTAAGAAAGCTATTTCTGTATTTAAATATTCTCCAAAATATAGATCTTTATTACCTTCAGTTGTATTACATTTAATAATAGTTAAATCTTTATTAAATTTACTATCTGTTTTAGTTTTATAAATAGTTGTTCCTCCATCTTGGAGTTTTTTATCTTCTTCAATATTATCTTCTAATGAATTAAATAAATCATCAATATTTTTATAGTTATTTATATATTCTTTTAATGATATATCATTTATTAATATTTCATTAGTATTATATAAATATACTTTATTTTTATTTATAGTAGTATATTCTTTTACTATTGGTTCAATATCATATATACTTGTTACATTTTCAACCATACACTTTTCACATTCTTTTGGTTTATTTAAGGCTTTATCTAAAAGAACTCCAATAACAGACCCTACTAAAAGAACAATAATTAATGAAAATATTTTATTAATTAATAAATCATTCTTTAATTCTTTTGAATACATTTTTTTCTTCATCTTACTTCTCTCTTTCTAAAATATATATTAATAATCCCCTAATTAAATCTTTATTATCTTCACTAAGTTCTAATTCATTTATATTATCTAAAATTTCACTATATAAATCATTTAAATAATTATTTACATAATCATAACTATCACTTACATATAATAAGTTTCTTATTTTAGACAATTCTTTAGTATTAATTTTCTTTTTACCATATATTTTTAAGAACTCTTGTTTATATGGAGTATTAATTATATAGGAATACAATAAGGTTTGTTTAAATTCCTCTATGTCTAGAGTATTTGGTTTACCCAAACTATTAACACTTCCATATATACCTAATATATCATCTTTTATTTGAAAAGCAATACCTATTTTATTTAAGACATCAGTTAATTTTGAATCTACTTTTTTTCCTCCGAGTAAGTAACCTAAAGTAAATGGACCAATAATGGTATAGTAACTAGTTTTTAAATGATAAATATCTAAGATATCACTTTCTTTAGTTTTATAATAATTATATTTATTTAAGAAAGGAATATATACATCAATTATTTCACCTTTAATTGTTTTAATTACTATGTCATTATAATAATTTAAAATATCTTTAAATTTAGGATGATTGTGATAGTTAAGAATAATATTTTTATTTGCTAAATAGAATCCTAAATCACCAGCACAGATCCCAATCGAATTAGCTAAACTTAGAGTATCGTTATGATATATTTTATCATTTTTATTATTTAAATATTCTTCACATATCTTATGAGGTATTGTTGATTTACCTCTTCTAAGTTTAGCATTGTCTATAATATCATCATGAATTAAGATTGATGTTTGAAATAATTCGTAGGCATATGCTAAAGGCAAATAATCTTCTTTTAAGGGATTAGATATGTATTCTCCTAAAGATATGAGAGTACCTCTTATATATTTACCATCTTGATTCAAATAACTTATATCATTTATAACTTTACTAACTAAATTATTATCGTTTTCATTTTTTAAAAATGCATTAAACTTATCTTGATTATTTTTAAATATTTCTAATTTATCTTTATAAAATAATAAGAAAGATAATAAATATTTATAATTATATAATTCTTTAATTGTTGTATTAACACTGCCAATTAAAGTAATATCGTCACTTACTTTTAAATTACTTTGTAAAACATATTTTATAAAAGAAGGTATATTATTAAAACTATTATTTATATCTTCTTCTTTTTGGGAAACAATAATTTTAGTAGTTAATCTATTTTCGTTAATTAATTCATTTACTCTTTTTAAGTATTGGCAATTATATATTAAAGATTGGATAGATGTGTTAGGAAATTTATTTTTAAGTATATTTTCTATATCATTAATTATTTCTAATTTAATATTACCATAGGAAACAATTAATATGGGTTTATTATTATCATTATAGATATTATCAATATTATTTATAATGATACCATTATTGTCTATCCAGTTATTAATGATAGTACTATATTCATTATTGATAATTAATATAAGTTTATCTTTATTATAATTAGATAATAATTCTTTTTTAAAAGTTTTTAAACTTTTACATGTAGTATCTATATATCTTATGTCATTACTTTTAAGATAAGTGAGTTCACTTTGACTAATTCCATAAGTATTTATTATTAAAATATCCTCTTTAGTAACGATAGATAGATCATCAATGAATTCTATATCTAAATCATTTAATTCATTTATTACTTTTCGATTATTAATAAAATTATTATAAATATATATTTTTTTATCGGGATTATTTTCATATGTTTCATATATTATATTTAATGTGTCTTTTAATCCTTGACATATTCCAGAATCATTTTGAATAAATATCATTTAAACCTCCCTAACTTATATATATAATTTATCATTTTCATAAAAGAAAGTAAATAAAAAATATAACTGCTTTATAATTAGTCAGTTATATTTTTTACTTAATTTTTCTTTATTTTTTCTATTTCTTCAATTGATACATCTGTTATTTTATTTATTTCTTTTACTTCCATATATTTTAGTAATTTTTTTATTATTTCTTTTATTCCTTCTTTTTTACCTTTTTCTTCCCCTTCTTTTATTCCTTCTTTTTTACCTTGTTTAATACCTTGTTTGATTCCTTGTTTGATTCCTAGCTCTTTTCCTTCTTTTCTTGCTATTTCTTTGCTTTCATCTATTCCTGCTTGAATTAACCATCTCTCTTGTTCATCTGTTAATTCATCTAAAAACATTCCATTTTCATTCATCTTTATCACTTTTTCTCCTATCTCTTTTAT
>CANRQF010000087.1 GCA_947632715.1 uncultured Bacilli bacterium
TAAAATTATACTAGGAGAGACTAGATATGATATTAAGAAAGCCATATGCATTTTTAATTAAACATTTTAAGATCATTAATATTATCCTAACTTTACTATCAGGATATTTATTAGTTAAGTATTATCAAGTTATCTCTTTTTTTAACCAATATGCTGTAAATAGTTATTCTGGTCTTTATTATCAAGGATTTTATAAAGAATATTTAAATATATATATGTATTTAGCTATAATATTAATTATTATAGGTGTTGGGGGAATATTATTATTATTTATAAATAAAAAGAAACCTGCTAAAGATTATTTTATTAGTTTAGTATATTATATTATTTTCTTTATTATTATTTTTGTAATTAGAAATTTTATGATTTCTTTAGAAACACAAATAATTACTACAGAAACAGCTCGGTTATATCGTGATATTACTATTATAAGTATTATTCCTCAGTTATTATTTATAGTTATGTTCTTTTTAAGAGGTATTGGCTTATATAGTAATAAATTTAATTTTCAACAAGATATAAAAGAATTAGAAATATCTTCAGAAGATAATGAAGAATTTGAACTTACTTTTAAAAAAGATGGTGTTAAATTAAAAAGAGTAATAAGAAGATTCTTTAGAGAGTTTATATATTATGTTCGAGAAAATAAATTTATATTTATCATAATTTGTATTATTTTATCTATTGCGGGATTCTTTGTAATTAAGAATAATTTACCAAAAGATGTGAATAAAAGATTTAGACAAGGAAAAGATTTTTATTCTTTAGGATTAAAATATAATATTCAAGATAGTATTGTTACAAATTTAACTTATAATGGTAATAAAATAAAAAAAGATACTTATTATATTGTAGCTAAATTGTATATTGAAAATGATAATGATATTGAATATAGAATAGATTATAATCGTTTTAGATTAGAAATTGATGATAAATATTATTATCCAAGAAATAATAATGGTGTTTATTTTATAGATTATGCTAGACCTAGTATAGGTAATACAATTAGTAAACATTCTAGTGGGTTATATTCTCTTATTTATGAAATAGATAAAGATCAAATTAAAAAGAATTATCGTATAAAAGTAGATGGGGGAGTAAAATCAAATAATAGAGAATTGATAGGTAGTTATAATTATATAAGTATTACCCCAGTATTAATAGAAAATGTTAGTATAGAAAATAATTATACTTTAGGAGATGAAATTAATTTTGGTGGTTCTAATTTAAAAAATACAAAATTAAAAGTAAATAATCCAGAAATAACTGATGCATATACTTATAATTATCAATTCTGTACAAAATATAATAATTGTGATGATTATATAGGTCAAGTAAAAAGAAATGTTTTAAAAAATGATACAACATTAATTGTATTAGATTATGAATATAATATTGATAATAATTCACCATTTTATAATTTAAATACTGATGTTCATGATTTTATGAATACATATGTTAAAGTTAGATATTTACTTAATCAAAGAGATGAATTTGCTACAGTAGAAGATGTTACACCAAGTAATCTTGAAGGGAAAGTAGTTTTAGAAACATCAAATAAAATTAAAAGTGCAGATGAAATAGTATTAATTATAACAATAAGAAATAAAGAATATACTATAAAATTAAAATAATTATTTTAATAAACTATAACAATAGATTAATAATTTATTATATAAATACTTTTTCTTATTAAAATAAGATAAATGAGTATACTTAAATAAGATACACATTAAGTTGTATCTTTTTTCTATGTTCTTAATTAATTTTTGATAATTATTCATATACATCACTTGTAATAATTATAACATAAACAGGGCATAATAGTTACCGGACATTTTGATATTACAATGCAAAAATATATTTGGTGATAATTATGACGACATTTAAAAGAGATTTTGTATTTGATGATAATATTATGAGAAAAATATCTTTAAATATTAAAAAGTATCGAAAATTGGCTGGGATTACTCAAGAACAGTTAGCAGTAGATATTGGTAAATCATATGATTATGTAAGAAAATTAGAATACAAACAAGGAGAAATTGGTTGTAAAATTGATACTTTATATAGAATATCAGTAGTACTTGATACAAGAATTGATAAATTTTTTCTTTAAGGATATAATAAATAATGGTGATAGAATGGAAAATGAATATATCAAATTATTAATTGATGGATGTTTAAAAGTAAAAAAGGGTGATTCATTATTTATTAGTTATGATAAGATTAATAATGAATTTGTTGATAAATTAGTTAGTTATGCTAAAAATAAAGGAATAGATGATATTTATTTAGACGCTACTAATGCTTTTCAAATTCATGATATTTTAAATAGTTCTACTAAAAAAGAAATAGAAGAGAATCCTCTATTTAATAGTCATATATGGGATGAATATGCTAAAAAGAAAGCCCACTTTCTAATGTTTTGTAGTGAAATACCTAATCTGATGGATGATGTTGATAGTGAAAAAATTGCTCTTAAATCTAAAATAGCTTTAGAAACTAAACCATTATATCGAAAATATCAAAAAGATGGAATTATTCCATGGTGTATTGCAGCATTACCAAATAAATATTGGGCAGAAATATTATTCAAAGATAGTTCTAAGCCTTTAGAAGAATTTTGGAATACTTTAGGTAAACTATGTATGTTAGATGGTAATGCTGTTAAAAATTGGGAAGAATTTTTGCATAAACAAGAAGAAATTAAAAATAAATTAAATGATTTAAAAATAACTAAATTATATTATAAAAATTCACTAGGTACTGATCTTCAAATTAGTTTATCAGATAAAGCTTTATGGCAAAATGCAAGTGAAGGTGAATATATAGTTAACATTCCTAGTTATGAAACATTTACTACGCCAGATTTGCATAAAACACAAGGAATAGTATATAGTTCTAAACCTTTAATATATAATGGTAAAGTTATTGATGAATTTTATATAAAGTTTGATAAAGGAAAAGTTGTTGATTTTAAAGCTAAAAAGGGAGAAGATATTTTAAAAGAAATAATAGAAAGTGAAAAAGGAATGAAGTATTTAGGAGAAGCTGCTTTAGTTAATTATAATTCACCAATATCTAAAACTAATATTTGTTTTGAGACAACTCTTTTAGATGAAAATGCTTCTTGCCATTTAGCCTTAGGGATGGGATTTTTAGAATGTGTAGAAGATGGTTTAAATAAATCGGAAGAAGAACTTACTAAACTTGGAGTTAATTCTTGCCAAAATCATGTTGACTTTATGATTGGTACAAAAGATATGGAAATTTTAGCAGATACTAAAGATGGTAAAGTTACAATTATGAAAGATGGAAATTTAGTTATATAGATAAAAAAGATTGTATCAATAAAAAATAGACACTCATCAAACATGATAAAAGTGTCATACTCATTTACAGAGGCGACATTCACTTGCGAACTGAATGTTTCCTTTTTTATTTTATGCAAATTTTCTTGCTAAATAGACAATACCATAAAATCAGTATTTAAGCAAGTTATCAACAGCAAATTAGAAACGCAAAATTTTGTTCGTGCGTTTTTTTTGAATTGAAATTATTGACACTCGGGGGGGGTATTATATAATTATTTATATAAAATAAGAGGTCAATATGTATAATAAGAGATAT
>CANRQF010000088.1 GCA_947632715.1 uncultured Bacilli bacterium
TATTCAACACTAAGTAGAAACTTAGAAATAAGTGGACTAGTAAAAGTAAGAATGCAAGCAGATATAAGAGTAACAGGGATAAGTATAGAAAGTAATACTGATTCAGTATCAAATTGGGAAGAATATAATGTAAAAAATATAAGTAGTGAAGTAGAATTAACAAATAAAGATTCAAGTATAACATATAAAGTAAGAATAACTAATTTTGGTAATGTTGATATGGGAATATATACTATAGATGGCTTAAATGATAAATTAGAATATACATTAAGAGAAGATTATAAATTAAAAGATAAAATATTAAAGGGAGGAACACAAAAAGATATATATATAACAATAAAGTATAAAGATGGAAGTTATGATGAAAATAATACAAAATATAATATCTTATTAAACTTTGACTTTAGACCATATTATACGATAACATATACAAACTTTCCAAGTGAAACAAGTAGTTTACTACAAGAGATAATAAAAGGAGATACATTAGACTTAGACTTAAATAAATATGGAAAAAGTAGATTAACAATAAAATTAGATGGATTAGAATTATCAAGTATAGGATATACATATGATAATTATAAATTAAATATCCCAAGTGTAGAAGGAAATATAGAGATAATATATAAGAAGATACCGGAGATAGAATTAGTATTAAGAAGTAATGATGAAGATAATTATATAACAGATGATTTAGTTGGAGGAATGTATAGGTATCAAGGATCATATGAAAAAGTAACAAATAACTATATATGTTTTGGGACAAGTAGTAAAGAAGAATGCTTACAAAATGAAGATAAATATATGTACCGAATAATAGGTGTTACTGAAGATGGACAATTAAAGCTTATCAAAATGACAGCATTAAATGATGAAATAGCATGGGCTGATAATTATGATGATGATATAGAATTTCCTGATAGTAACATTTACAAAACGATTAATGGTAATGATTTTTTACAAAATGAAAGTTATATTCCAAAGGATTGGGAAGATAAAATAGCAAATAAAACATGGATGTATGGTGATATGATGGGTGGATCAATCCTAGGTGGATTACAATATGGTGAAGAAATATACAAAATAGAAACAGGTCAAAAAGTAACAAGGTATAAATATAAAAATTATTTAAGTGATGGTAGTATAACTGATACAGTAACTGAAGCATTATGGAGTAAGAAAAAGGATTTTAAAATTGGTCTTTTGTATGTACATGATTATTATTTAGCAACAGACGATAAAGCAATATGTTTTAAAGATGGAAATATGGTTGATGATTGTAAAAAATCGTGGATAAATTTATATTTAAATGATGTAGACAAAGATCGAGAATATTTAATGACTCGTTATGGATATTATGAACATTACTATACCTATTCTGTAGGATCTGACGCTGAAGTTGTTATGTCTACTGTAACATTAAAATTTAATATTCGTCCAGTCTTTTACTTAACTACCGATATTACTTTAAATAAAACAACAACGGGAGAAAAAAATAATCCATATAGAATAAAAGAACAAGAGCCAGATATAATGCAAAATTTAAGAAAGAATGATAATCTTAGTTTTATATCTGAAGATTTAGTCGGAGATATGTATCGTTATCAAGGAACAGATAATGTCAATAATTATATATGCTTTGGAACAAGTAACAAAGATGAATGTTTAAAAAATGAAGATAAATATATGTATCGAATATTAGGCATAACTCCAACTGGAGGATTAAAATTAATGAAAGAAATATCTTTACTTAGTAATTTCGAAGAAATATATGACTATAAGAATTCACCATTAAGAACTAAATTAAATGGAACTACCTTTTTAGAAAATAAAGATTATGTTCCACTTATATGGAAAGATATGATAGTTTCTCATGATTGGTTATATGGTCATGCTGGAGTACCATCAACTGAAGATTTATATAATGGATACTATATGTATAATATTGAAAGTGGTAAAGTAGAAGCAGAATATGATAATAATTATGTTCCTCAAACGGGTCCAAATGATTTAGCACATTATGAAACTGTAACTAAAAAATGGGATGAAAGCGTAGAAGATAAAGTAGGATTATTATATATTCATGATTATTTATTTTCATATCCTGGTGGAAATCCTGGAAATAGTGAAAATGCTGTTAAATCATGGATAAAGCCAAATAATAGAGAATACTTTATTACTTCATCGCGATATAATGTAAATGCGCCTAGTCCAAACAAATCTTATTTCTTTACAAATACAGGTATAGAAGAAGAACATGTCTCAGCAATGGGGTATTATAGTTCTACTAATAATTGTCTTTCCCCGTCATCAAGTTGCCAATCTTGTTTAGGACATTGTAATGCTCCTAAAGAATATGGTGGTCAAGGAGGAGAAAATTGTGACTCATACTGTTCTTCTTCATGTAAAGTGTCAGATGTATGTGAATCTTATAAAACATATTATAAACCAGTATTCTATGTAACCCCAGATATAATCATAAAAGAGGGAACAACAGGAGAAAAAGATAATCCATATATAATAGATATGTATAAAATGAATGGTTATATTGAGGATTTAAGTGGAAATAATAATTATGGAATTGCTAATGTTGCTTCTTGGGATAATGATGGTATAACTACTAGTGATGAACAAACTAAAGGTTTTATAGACTGTGGACTTGAAAATCATGATTTTCAAAATACAATGACAATGATAACAAGAGTAAAATTTAATGATTTAATTTCTTGGCAATATTTTTTTGGCAATTGGGAAAGTGCTGGTAGTGGATTATATTTAGAATATTTTCCTACTTTAATATTTGATCAATATATAATGGATGTTGGTTACAAAAGTGCAGTAGGTAAATATAATCTTAGTTTAAATAAATACTATACGATTGTTGGTGTTTATAATGGTAATGAAATGAGTATATATATTGATGGGCAAAAAATAAGTAGTATAGAAATGAGTGGCAATATAAAACCTAGTAATATGCCAATATTTTTAGGAGCAAATCCAAATTATGCGAGTCCTAGTGAATATTCTTATACAACTTTTACAGATGCACTAATTTTTGATACAGCTTTAACAGATACAGAAATACAAGAATATTTTAGTGGAGAAATAGATAAAGATAATGTAGTAAATAACTATGTTAATAACCGAGATAAAAAATTACTACTTTATTATAGATTTATATAGAAGTTCTAAGATTAAAAAAATTGTTGGTAACTATTTAGTT
>CANRQF010000089.1 GCA_947632715.1 uncultured Bacilli bacterium
AACCAGTTATGTTGCGAAAAATATTATGTTGCCAAGGTTTAAAAAAGTTCCTGTTTATAAGGAAACTTTTATTTTTTTGACAACATAATTTCTATTGACTATAATTCATATTTTAACCATTCCAATAGATTGTTTTCTTTATTTTTACTATATTTTCTTTTTATCTTAATTGCTTGTGAATTAATATTTATAGCTTCTTCTAATTTTTTTGGATTTGCTTTGGCATAAATTTCAGTAGATTTAATTGATGAGTGACCTAATAATTTTTCAATGGTAGATAAAGATATTCCAGCATCTAATAAATGCATTGCTTTACTATGTCTAAAAATATGAGGAGTAACTTTTATTTTAAATTTTGTCTCATCTATTTTTTTAGCTTTGTTTATGTATTTTTGAATAATATAATTAACTCCCCATCTAGTATATTGTAAATTTTTATGGTTTGTAAATAAATAATCTTGTTTATTAATTTGATAAATGATAATATATTTTTGAAGTATTTGTGTAACATCGTTTGAAATTGGAATTATACGTGATTTATTTCCTTTACCATTAATAATACTTATGGTTGAGTTTGTTGAAATTTCTAAGTCTTCCAATTTTAAATTACATAGTTCACTAACACGTATTGCGCTTTCATAAAGAAGGGTTAATATTGAAAGTTCTTTTAACTCTTTTTTATTTTGGGTATTTGGAATAGAAAATAATAATTTAATTTCATCTATAGATAAATACTCTATTATTTTTTCTTTTTTCTTTAAAGGTTTTATATTTTTAAGACTAGAATACAAATTTAAATATTCTACATTATGAATGGAAATAAATTGAAAAAAACTTTTTATAGTAGTTAATCTATTATTTACAGTATTTTCTGTATTATTTTCATCATTTAATAACCAGTTAAGGAATTCTTCAATTAACTCTACATTAAACATCTCTAATAATATTTTATCTGATTTAATGTTCTTTTTTTGATCAAAAAAATTAAATAATTTAATAAAACAATATTTGTAAGTTATAATTGTTCGTGGAGATAATTTTCTAGTTTCTAGTAAATATACTTGAAAAAAATCTTTTAAATAAAATGAAAAATCTTTATTCATTGATACCACCTTTGACTTTAGGATATAAATCAGGTTTATAATTTTTCATTGTTTTAATTATTTCTTTTTTCATGTTATTAGTCATATGTAAATAATACTCTGTAGATGAAATATTAGAATGGCCCAGATATTTTTCTAGATACAATAAGGCTTCTTCAGGTTCTATATCCATTTTTATTAATTTATTAAAAGATTCTACAGCAAAAGTATGACGAAGGTCATGTTGCCTAATAGAAATAGTTTTAATATTTAGTTCATTTACAATATTTCTAAATGTTAATTGAGAATTTTCTTTTGTAGTTGTAAATAAATAATCATTATTTTTAAAATCAATTAGTTTAAAATATTTATTTAATACTTTTTTCATTGTATTCGAAAAGTATATTTTCCTACTTATATTTTCCTTTGATAATAAAATATTAATTGAATTGTCACTCAAATCCACATCATTAAATTTAATATTTAATGCTTCTGAAATACGTAATCCAGTTGAATATAATAATCTAAATAAAACAGGATATTCAAAATTAAATCTAGTATTTTTATATTTTTTATTATCAATCAAATTAAAAATCTTTTCTATTTCTTCTTTTGAATAAATATGTGGTTGATATAAAACATTATCTTTAAATTTTATTTCTTCAAAAAAAATATTAGTATTACCAAATCTAATTAAATATTTACAAAACTTAATTATTATTAAATATCTTTGATAATTGTTAATATTAGAATTATTATAATTGTAAATATAATTATAATAATCTTCTTCATTTATGTCTTTAGTTTTTTTATTAATACTTATAAAATAATTATCTAAATCATATAAATTTAATTTGTCACTATATTTAAAATTCATTGCTTGTTCATAAAGTAACATATTATTTATATCTTTTTTAAATACACTTTTAAATTTTATTTCCATTCTGGTACCTCCAGTGGAAGTAACATAAGTATCTGTTTATTATAGGCAATATAGGTGTTTTTAGTTGTATCAGAATTTTCGTGACCTAAAATTTTAGAAACGACATTGATATTAATATGTTCATTTAGTAAATTAGTAGCAAGACTATGACGAAATACATGACAACCATATTTTCTGCTTTTTATATTAATTCCCGAATTTTCGATAATTCTGTTGGTAATAACACTTAAATACTCTGTTCCGTATAATGAACCATCATTTTTTATAAAAATAAAATTATTTTTTACATTAGGCCTTGCATTTTTTATATAATCAAGCAATGCAAATTTAACCTCTTTTGGTATTGGTAGTATAGTTAGTATATTTGTCTTATTTTGATGAAACTTTATTAAATCATTATCCCAATCAATGTTTTCAAATCTTAACGTTCTCACATCATCTCTTCGAATACCTAAATATGCAAATAAAGAAATGATAGCTAAATTCCTTTTACCTGTTTTATTTTTAATTGATATAGAATTTAATATTTTTGATATTTCTTCATTTGTATAATATGAGATTATGTTTGAACTAACAGGTCGTTTTAATTTGAAATATATCATCTCGCCATCGAATGTAATTTTCTTTTTGTTATATAGCCAATTTAAAAAATATTTTAAACATTGATTTCTATTATAAATAGTTCTTAGTGAAAAATTTTTATTCATATAAGACATATAATTATAAATAGTTTCTAATGTTATTTTTTTATAATTGTTGCTTTCTAAATACTCAAAAAAATAAGTCAACGATTTTATTTCCCACATTTTTGTTTGAGAAGTCTTCTTTGAATTAATAATAAATGTTGTATATTCATCAAACAAATTATTTATCCATTTGCTATGTTTTTCTCCTTTCCATAATTTAATTTTTGATTGTACACTCATAATTTCATCATCACCTTTCTGTATATATGAATATACAGAATTATTATAAATGTATTAAAATATAAATTATAGTCAATAGAAATTATGTTGTCAAAAAAATAAAAGTTTCCTTATAAACAGGAACTTTTTTAAACCTTGGCAACATAATATTTTTCGCAACATAATT
>CANRQF010000090.1 GCA_947632715.1 uncultured Bacilli bacterium
TATTGAAAATCTTATATTCAATGTCATTCCTTCTTTGTAATTCTACTTTACGTTAAATTTTTATGCGATTGCCTTAAATATGAAACATGATATATTTACATTTTCTTCATTTTGAGTATAATATTATACAGGAAGGTGATTGATATGAAAAAATGTATTTGTTTAATATTCAATCGACTAAAATTCTATTAAAAACCCTTCTTTTCTATAAAAAACATTTAAAATATTAGAGTAGAAAATGAATAGTTAAGACTTATAAGACGGGAAGTTGTTTATAAGGCAAGAATTTAATTCGCTTATTTATTTTCGCATTCCGCTAATGAAATATACAGATAATTAATCCTGTTTTTTCATGCGGAAAAGAAAGGATTTTTTTATGAATAAGTCAAAAAGAATATTATTATGTGCGCTTTTTATTGCATCTACTATTGTTTTAGGTAGGATTCTGTCTATTAGAACAAACATTATTACAATTGGTTTTTCTTTTGTTCCTATTATGTTAGGAGCCATTATTTTAGGGCCAAAATATAGCACCTTTATTGCTACTGTAAGTGATATTATTGGAGCTTTGTTATTTCCAACTGGAAGTTATTTCTTTGGTTTTACTATTACAGCTTTTTTTACTGGATTGACATATGGACTTCTATTATATAGAAAAAATTTTAGAATTGATAAAGGCTTTATTATAAGATTAATCATTAGTACTATAATAGTTACAGGAATTTTGAATGGGCTTTTAAATACAATTTGGATTATTATAATCAATAAAAGTGCAAGCAATATTATAATTCCTATTAGAATACTAAAGCAATTAATTATGGCTCCTATAAAAGTTATTACAATTATATCTTTATGTAAAATACTTGAAGAAAGGCTTAAAAAGTTAATAAATGATTAAATTAGAAAATGTAACTTTTAAATATGACAAAGTAGTCTTAGATAATATTAACTTGGATATAGACAAATTTAAAGTTACTTTTATAATAGGAGCAAATGGTAGCGGGAAATCTACTTTAGCAAATGTTATTAGTGGTTTATTATTTCCGAATTCTGGTAAAATCTACTTAGATGATATAGAACTTAATAAAAAAACTAATAATAAGATAATCAGAAAAAAAATAGGTATGGTTTTTCAAAATCCAAGCAATCAAATATTATTTTCAAAAGTATATGATGATATAAAATTCACTTTAGAAAATATGAAGATTTCTAAAGATGAAATTCCTAATAAGATTAAAAGCAGTCTCGAGAAGGTAAGTATGCTCGAATATATAAATGCTAATCCATATCAATTATCTGGTGGTCAGAAACAAAGAGTGGCAATAGCATCACAATTATCTTTAAATCCTGACTATCTCATTTTTGATGAAGCAACATCAATGCTTGATATTAACGGCAAAAGAGAAATATATAATCTTCTAGAGAATTTAAAAAAAGATATGGGAATTATTTTTATTTCTAATGATATGAGCGAACTTATTTATGCTGATAATATTGTTATTATTGATAATAATAAAGTTTATAAATATACACTTTCTGAGATAATTAAAGAATATAACATCTTAAATAAACACAATTTGGAGATTCCATTTATATTAAAAGTTGCAAACTTATTAAAAATAAAAGATGTTAGTAAATTAAATGAAAATTCTATATTAGAAAGAATTGATGAAAAGTGATTTATTTTTTAGTACTTATATTCTTCTTTATATATAGTATATTATTATTTCTAATAAATAACATATATATTCTTGGTGTAATATTTATATTTAATTATATTGTTTCGTTGATAATTAAGATACCATTAAAAAAACACATTAAATTTCTTAAAAATAACATTCTATTTATAATTTTTATAATATTATGTAATATAGTATTTAGCGACATTAATTCTTCTTTAAAAGTAGGAATACGATTATTTCTTGTAATTGATTTTACATATATTATGGGAAGTTATTTTGATTCAACAAAGATAAGATCTGCATTTAGATATCTGCTATATCCATTAAAATTTTTTAAAATTGACATAGATAATTTAACTTTAATTGTAGCAATATCTTTAGCTTTTATACCTATTTTATCAGATGAAGTTAATATGATAAAATTATCTCTTAAAAGTAAAGGATTTGAATTTAAATTTAGTAATCTAATTACTAAACCACATATTTATTTAATAACATTTTTGAATAGTTTATTTGATAGATTAGATGAATTAGAAAAAAGTTTGATGACAAAAGCATACTAAAAAGATGATTTTAAGCATTAACGCTCAAAGTCATCTTTTTCTATTGCAAGATAGTCTTTTGAATTATTAGTTTTAGATATACCCATAATATCTTCATAATTTTTATTGTCTAATGCTCCATGTTTATATAATTCTTCAACAAATTCCTTATATTTGCTATCTTTAACTCTAAATATTTTATCCATAAGAAATTGAACAAGATTATAAAACATATCTTTAAAATGTTTAAGTTTAGAAGATAATGTTTTGTTTTCTTTTTTTAAATTATCAATAGTAACTTCTTTTTCTTTTAACTTTTTATTTAAAGAAATATTTTCAGTTTCTAGATTTGAATTTAACATAGTAAGATGAGAAATTTGATGCTCATTTTTAAACATACTAGAATCCATTTCTTCCAAAGTAACTGATAACTTTTGAATTCTTTGATACTCTTTATTAGTATTATCTACTTGCTTAACAAACTCATCAATTTTTTCTTTTTCATCAAGGGATATTATATATTGACTTTTATTAAAAACTTTAACTTTAGTATTGTTTAGTATCTCTTTTACTTCTTTAGTAGAACTATTTAATTTATTTGATTTTTCTTTAGCTCGTTTTAAATTATTCTCATGAGTTTTAATTTTTTTCTTCATTTTGATATAGTCTTTTTTTACATAATCTTCATT
>CANRQF010000091.1 GCA_947632715.1 uncultured Bacilli bacterium
ACTTTGGACTCAAAAAATGAATAGTTTAAAAAGTATTGCTGAAGAAATTATTCTAAAAGAAGATATATATGGTGATAATAATGATTGATGATAAAGATATAACTGATGAAGAATTTGAAAGAAAATGGCTACCTTTTTTCAATAATTATAGTGAATATATACAAGAATTTATCGTGCCAGAAGCAGTAGCATTTTATCTAGCAAATGGATATATGCGAAATTGCCTATCTTCTTGTCCTTTAACAAATCATATTAATTCAGCAATAGATGTTTTTAATATCAATTGTAATACTGATAAAATACTGTCTGAAATAAAAAAGATATTAAGAATAAAATATAACTTAAAAATTGTAAAAAGTAATCCATTGAAAATTAAAAAATATAACAAATAAAAATGAAGTTATCTAGCTTCATTTTTTAATGCCTCTAAAATTTTAGAAGAATTATCTTCATAATATTTTCTATATTTTTTACTTAAAATTTTTTCAGCAACATAGTCAATTTTTTTAATAAATTCATTATTAGTTTTTTTAATTATATTTAACTGTGAATGTAAATCCTTAATGGTACACTCTCCTAAATCCATCTTTGTTTTAATAATATCAAGATTAATCGATTCCATTTTCATATCATTATATAATTTATAAAAATCAATTTTACTATTTAATTGAATTTTTTTCCTTGAGTCAATATGATAAAAAATAGTTTCATCACTTTGATTAAATAAATTTATATTATTACTAATATTTTGTAAATAATATACACTATAATTATTAAATGTAAATTTATTTTCTTTAAGTCTTTCTTCTATATTCTCGTTATATTGAAGCAGAAATAATTTTGCATAGAATAAACCATTATATATATTGCTTTTAATAGAAAACTTATAATTTAGTAGATTTGGTAATTCAACAATAGATGATACTAAACTACTGCAAGTAATGCCTATTAAAATATTTTTAATATTATCTTCAATATTTAAAATTAAAACTATTGGAATGAAAAAAACAAACAATATTAATGTTATCCAAAAAATTATTCTATGAGTTCTCATAATTAATCACCAAAAATATTATACTTATTTTTAGTAACTATGACAATATGAGAGTAAAAACTCTGTCTAGCAAGCACTGAATTTTTACTCCCGTACAAAAATTCTTATGCGGGGAATCCCAAACCCTTTCATAAATGAAGGTTATCTATAATAGGTTTTAAATATTCTAGCAATTGATTAATATTAGTTGCTACTGTAACACCTGCTCCAGTAACTAACGCTGCATTAGATATAAAATTCTTAATATTATTGAATGCTTTTTTAAATCTAGTGGGTTTTGGTATAGATGCATTTACTTGCTCATCAATAACATCCATATCATCAATAATACTTTCTTTTTCTTCATTATCTAAGTCTAAATTATTTATACCATTTTTTATACTATTAATTAATTCTATTATTTTATCCAAATCATTATTATTTATTATCATAGTAGAATTAATAGTACTCCCACGATCAGCTATATTTACAGGGCCATTAGGATTTGAAATATCTATTCTCATTTTATCATCTTCTTCTAATTCAATTATTTTTTTTGATAATTCTTTACTTATAAAAAATATTAATGGTTTAAAAAACAAATCGATGTAATAACGTAAATGATCATTTACGTTATTACTACCACAAAGGAATTGAAAAGCTACATTTTCTAAATTAATATTATTATCTGCAAGATAATTTAAGTAATCATACATTCCTTTTATGTGTTCAGCTTCATTAACTGGAATATTAATTTGTGCCCATCCTGAAAAGCCTTTGGTTATCATATTATTAAAATCATATTCAACATTAATAATTTTATCTTGTATAATTTTTTGAATAACTTCATTTTCATTTATATAATTTTTAAATCTTATTAAATTTGTATTACCATCAGTATATTTAGTTCTTAATAAAGCACTTGCAATATCATTAAAATCAACACTAAGTTTTCTATATTCTTTTATATTCATTATATATCCCTTCCACAATATGAACAATAAATTCTAGATTTTCCAACTATATAATTTACTTTTAAATGATGTTGACAACTTTTACATTCAAATATTTCATCACTACTTTCATCAGTCTTATTGTTGTTATCAATTCTTGCAGTTTTCAATGGCTTATAAGTCATTTTTATATATTTATTATTGCTCATACTTTTAGCCATTTTAGTAAAAACTGTATTTATTTGTTCATAAGCACTATTTAGAGCAATTTGCTTAATTTGCTCAACAACTTCTTTTGTATAGAAATTATCTTTATTATCCTTTAAACCACAGTAAGGACAATATATTTCATTATTAGTTTCCAACCATTCTTGGTATTCATTAGATTTCAAGCCAAAAATCGTCTCACAAAAAGGACATTCAAATGCTACATATCCGTCATTATCAGATTCTATTTCAATTTTAAATTTTAATTCAGACATTCTTTCACCTCATTTTTATATTTCTCATTATTTTATTGTTTATCACGCATATTTTCAATAAATTCTTTATATACTATTAAAGACATAATTATTGACAAATATATAATATTTTGTTATATTAATTATGTCAAAAGCAATTTAATTTGCTTGGGGTTCGTGGTATCGCGGACGGTAAGAACTGGTTTATCCAGTTCTTATTTTTTGTTTTAAGGGAATG
>CANRQF010000092.1 GCA_947632715.1 uncultured Bacilli bacterium
TAACAAAAAGTGGTTTTGAACTACAAAGAGGCGAAAAAAATACAGGCATTAAACATTTAACTATGGGGCAATTAAAAGGTGTTACAAGAATATTTGATAAAAAATTAGATAATACAAAATGGGAAATGAATCAAATTTATAGGCAACTTTTAAAAGATATGCAAAATTCAGTTAAAAAATCTTTTAATAATAAATATGTTTTAGATTTTACCACCTATCAAAGATTTTTGGATTATCTTAAAAAAGCTTATCAAGCAATTAAAGATATGTCTCCAAGTGAAGGATTATATAAAGAGTTAGAAAAAGAAATCGATTATTATAAAAAATTACTTTTAATTAAAGATGAAAATGACAAACAATTTGATTTATTAAATCTTAAAATTGAAGACTTAACTAGAGAAAATTCTTCACTTTTAAATTTTATTACTAATTTATTACAAGCATTAAAAGATATGTTTAGAAATGTTCTACTATTTGGTAAAGATAAAGAAAAAGATTTAGTCATTTCTCAAATTAAAGATTGTTATGATAAAAATCTATATAATAACAAAGATATTTATTACATTACAAAAGATACATCTAAAGAAAAAGAAATGGATTTGTATTTAGAAGAAAAGGACTACGATATTTGATCGTAGCCCTTTTAAAATACTAAATTGTCAATTTAGAAAACACACTTGCATATTGGCAACCAATATGCGTGTGTATTTTTTATTAAATTAAGTTTTATCATTAACAGAAACATAGACTTCTTTGGTATAATAGAATAGATGTTTAAACAAGAAGGTTGGTGTTAAAATGAATGAGATATTTATTGAAGAATATCAAGAAAGATTTGCTTTAATTATAGGTATAAATGTATATAAAAATGCAAACAATTTGGAATATGCCGAAAATGATGCTAAAGAAGTTTCAAAAATTTTAAAAGAAAAATATAATTATAAACCTGAAAATATAACTTTATTATTAAATGAGCAAGCCACAAAACAAAATATAATGAATGCATATTATAAATATATAAATGAAACTGGTAATAATGATTCTTTGCTTGTTTACTATGCAGGACATGGAACAACTACTATAGGGCATAACGGACCAACTGGATTTTTAATTCCTTATGATGGAAATGAAATTAATTGGTTTAGTTTAATAAGGTGGGATGAATTTAGTAGAGTTGCAGAAATGATAAAAGCAAAGCATATATTTTTTGTAATGGATGCTTGTTATAGTGGCTTAGCAATTACTAGATCTTCTAATTTTGGTTCTAAAAGATTTTTGAGAGATATGTTAAAAAGATATTCAAGACAAGTTCTAACTGCTGGTAAAGGAGATGAAACAGTTAGTGATGGAAATGGCCCTTTACCTGGACATTCAATATTTACAGGATTTTTTATTGAAGCAATTAATGGAAAAGCAAAAACTGATTCAGGAATTATAACTGCAAATTCCATAATGTCATATGTTTATAATAAAGTTGCAAATAATACATACTCTCGACAAACGCCTCACTATGGTTTTATTGCTGGTGATGGTGACTTTATACTTAATATAGAAGATTTGCCACAAAATAACGAAGAAGGCAAAGATAATGATATATTAATTGAAGTCCCAACACCTGTTGAAATAAATGTAATGAGCAATAAAAATAAAATTGAAAATGAAATCAAGGAACTGCTATCTGATTCTAAAAATGAAATTAAAATTTACGATCTTGTAAATCAAGAGCTTAGAACTGTAATAGCAAGATTATCAGAAGATAATTTGTCTTTAAATAATACCGACACAAATTATTTTAAAAATATAATATTAAAATATGAAGAAATTTTAGAAAATTTAATTATCATGGTTGTTTTATTAATATATTATGGAGATACAAAATACTTAAAATTAATAAAGAAAATTTTGTTAAGACTTACCCCTACTAAACTAAATTCAGGATTAAGAAATACTAATTATTTATATTATCCCGCATTTTTACTATATTATTTTATAATATTAACATCATTAGAAACTGAAAATATTACAATTTTAAATGAAGTTATAAATATTACTAATGATAACTTAACTGGTTCACATAAAAACACAAAATATATATTAGTTAATATAATAGATAATATGTGTTATACTATGGATAATTTTGCTATTTTTAATTTAGAAAAGCATTACAAATACCCAATGAGTGAATATTTATTTAAAAGATTACAACCAATTATGGATGACTTATTATTTCTTGGAGATGATTATGAACAAAGATTTAATGATACAGAGATTTTAATCAGTGTAATATATGCATTAGATAATTATGAAAATGAAAAAACACATGTATGGGGGCCAATAGGAAGATTTGGCTATAGACTAGATTACAATCAACATAATCTTGAAAAATTAAGTATAAATAAAATATTAGTTAAATTAGATATATATAATAATTTAGATAAAAATAAAGAGGAATTTATTACTAAATATAATGAGTTATTATCTAAATCTTATTTTTGATTTATGATATAATACACTATTAGGAGGTGTTATATGTCTAAAATAAGTAATGTTCTTACAATGCTTGAATATTTAAGTTCAGGAAGAAAATATAGTATTCAAGAATTATCTGAAAAACTAGAAGTATC